>CAZNWQ010000009.1:0-24419 GCA_964576965.1 uncultured Dehalococcoidia bacterium | reverse complement strand
TATTTGGAGATGGTAGATTGGTTCTAGAACCATCCTCAGCTTGGTAATATTCCATAAAAACAAGATTCCATAATTCAACGAATCTTGTACATTGAATACCGGTAGTTTCAACCAAGTTATTGCAGTTGGGTCCACAATCCGTCTTCAGGCATCCCTGTTCCGTGCCAAAGTCATAATGTATTTCACTACACGGTCCGCAAGGACCTTCTTTTCCAGCCGGACCCCAAAAATTATCATCATGCCCGAATCTTTTTATACGGTCTCGAGGGACACCCACATTCATCCAATAGCCCAAGGATTCTTCGTCATCAGTGAAAATGGTTATCCATATCCGATGAGAATCCAAGGAAAGAACACCCGTAACAAATTCCCATCCATACTCTATCGCCTCTTTTTTAAAGTAATCTCCTACGCTAAAATTCCCCAGCATTTCAAATAGAGTTAGATGGGTCGCGTCACCAACAGAGTCAATGTCTGTCGTTCTGAAACATTTTTGACCAGAAGTCATACGCCTGTTAGGGGGGTCCATTTCTCCTGTAAAATAAGGTTTAAATTGAACCATCCCTGCATTGGTAAGTAACAAAGTCGGGTCTGATGCTGGTATCAAAGATGAGCTGGGCATACGCATATGCCCTTTGCTCTCAAAAAAGCTAAGGAAAGCTTCTCTTATAGATTCTCCTGTTACAATCAAACCTTTAATACTTCCAGTGTGTAAAGTTAAACACGATTCTAGGTTATGGCAATATCACTGTCAAACGGGTTCGTTTTAGCCTATCCCGAAACAAGTCTACAGAAACCACTTTACTTAACTAAAACTCATAAAACTTACGGCTGAAGCTATGTTCAACTAAATAAATATTCGCCTATCAATTGAACTATGGCGCATTTAATCCATGATATCTCAAACGGTATTATATTTGTGTTTGACTTACACATCTTTATATATAAAAGTTAATACAGTATTATCAACTTTATTCATTATTAATACTAATACTTATTGACAACTCACACACATAAAGGTATATTGCTGTTCTATAGATTTATTATGAGTAATGACTACTATTCAGTCCTAGGTATTAGCAGAAAGGCTTCGCAAAAAGAAATAAGCCAAGCCTATAGACGCTTGGCTAGAAAATACCACCCTGACCTTAATAAAGGAAATAAAGAAGCAGAAAGCATATTCAAACAAATTAATGAGGCCCACGAAGTCCTATCAGATACCGAAAACAGGAATAGCTACGATACATTTGGAAACAACTGGAAACACGCGGATGAATTGCATAACCGAGAGAGACCATTCCGAGGCAATAATTTCACTTGGGGGTTTAGTAATGTTGGAGGGGAACGGAACTCCATTGAAGACATAATCAACCGGTTCAACAAAACCAATGGGAAGAACGCAAAACCGAGGAAAATAGAAAAGACCGTCAACATAACCCTTTTAGAGGCTTTCAATGGCACGTCTCGCGTTATTACTATAGGCAACGCTAAGTCAGTCAATGAAAGAAAAATTGAAGTAAAAATCCCACCTGGTGTAGACAACGGATCCAAAATACACGTACAAGATAAACATACAACCAATTTCTATCTGGTAACAAAAATATCTCCAATAGAAGACTACCAAAGAGTTGGTAATGATTTACACACCAAGATTGATCTGGATTTATTGGATGCTATCTTTGGCATCGAAGTGGAACTAAACATAATTGGAGAAAGAATCCTTTTCACAGTTCCTGCTGAAACACAAAATGGAACCTCATTCAGGTTATCAGGAAAGGGCATGCCTTTGCTCAAATCTCCTGATAAACGAGGAAATATGTATATATCTGTACATATAAGAATACCGACGGAATTATCTAAGCAAGAAAAAGAATTGTTCCTGAAATTAAAATCCCTCCGAGAAAGTAAGGAGTAAAATGGTTGGTCCAAGAAATAATATATGGGATGACAACGATCCTTGCTTCGTTATAAGTGTAGCTGCAAGGATGGTTAGAGTGCACACCCAAACATTGCGTTATTACGAAAGGGAAGGGCTACTTGAACCGGCTCGATCCAGAGGGAACATAAGGCTCTATTCTCAAAAAGATATAGAAAAACTTAGAAGCATTAAGTCCCTTACCGATGAATTGGGTATTAACCTCGCAGGAGTGCAAGTAGTTATGAGGTTGATGGAACGCATAAGTGACTTAGAAAAACAAGTGTTGAACCTAAACCAACAACTTTTACATATTAGAAATACTAGACGTATGTAAATGAGGATGAAGAAACGATAAGTACTTAGGAGGTCATTAAAATGGTACTTAAACCTGATGATTTTACAGAACAAGGACAGGAAGTACTGAACCTGTCTCAAGCGATTGTCAGAAGATATAGACACAGTCAATGGGATGTGGAGCACGTACTCCTTGCGTTGCTAGAAATTAGCAATGGAGTAACTTCCCAGATACTTCAAGAAATAGGGTTGTCACCGGAAACAATTACCAAGAAAGTTGAAATAGTTCTAGAATCAATTCCCAAGAACGCATATGAGAACTCTCAGCTCTACATAACCCCACGGGCCAATACACTAATAGAAAAAGCAAAGGAAGAGGCTGACAGATTTAAAGATGAATTTATCGGTGCAGAACATCTTTTAATAGCAATTTCCCAAGATACCCAGGGGGATTCACACACTATATTAGCCGAGTTCGGTATAACGCAGGAAAAAATATATCAAGCTCTCGCGTCTATAAGGGGTGGGCACAGAGTAACAGACCAAAGAGCAGAGAGCCGATATAGATCTTTAGAAAAATATAGTATTGATCTTACTGAAATGGCTAATAAAGGCCAACTTGATCCAATAATCGGAAGAAACCTTGAGATTAAACGCGTCATGCAAACCATAACCCGCCGTACGAAAAACAACCCAGTAATCATAGGAGAGGCAGGTGTGGGTAAGACGGCCATAGCCGAAGCTCTAGCCCAACGTATAATCTCTGGCGATGTCCCATCGGCTATAAAAGGTAAAAAACTGTTGGCATTAGATATGGGGTCTCTAATAGCCGGAAGTAAATTTAGAGGTGAATTCGAAGAACGACTAAAAAGTGTGATGGACGAAATCAAGCAAGCTAAAGGTGAAATTATATTATTTATAGACGAAATTCACACTGTAGTAGGAGCCGGGGCGGCGGAAGGAGCTATAGATGCCAGCAACCTGATGAAACCTGCTCTAGCCAGAGGCGAATTACAGTGTATTGGTGCCACAACATTAAACGAATATAGGAAACACATCGAAAGAGACACCGCACTTGAAAGAAGATTTCAGCCTATATATTTAGAAGAACCTGATATGGAAACTGCCATAGAAATGCTAAAAGGATTGTCCCCCAAATATGAATCTCATCATAGAGTCAAGATAGATGAATCCGCTTTAGTAGCCGCGGTTAAGTTAAGTAATAGGTATATCACAGATAGAAACCTTCCTGATAAAGCCGTCGATTTGATAGATGAAGCTGCAAGCAAGTTGCGCCTAGATTCAGAAAGTTTTCCAACTGAGTTAAGGGAAAAAGAAAATTTTATACAACAGCTTCAATATCAAGAAGAAGCAGCTTCACAAAGAGAAGAATACGAAAAAGCAGCTGAATTCCGTACCGAAAGGCTTAATCAAGAAAGACAATATGACGATGGGCATCAGGAATGGTTGAAAGACCACAAAGTGGAAATGACTGTCACGGAAAAAGATATCGGTGAACTGATATCAGAATGGACAGGAATACCTGCCAGAGAAATGTTGGAAAATGAAACTGAGAAACTGCTTCACATGGAGAAACGCCTCCACAACAGAGTAGTTGGTCAAGATAATGCAATAACTGTAATATCCGAAGCTACTCGTAGATCCATGGCAGGAATCAGAGACCCAAAGCGACCAATAGGTAGTTTCATATTTTTGGGACCTACGGGTGTTGGCAAAACAGAACTGGCTAGAAGTTTGGCAGAATTTCTCTTCGATCATGAAGATAACATGATAAGAATAGATATGTCAGAATACATGGAAAAGCACAGTGTATCGAAACTAGTAGGTTCACCACCTGGCTATATAGGACATGATGAAGGAGGACAACTTACTGAATTAGTGAGGAGGAGGCCTTTTAGAGTAGTCCTATTTGATGAAATTGAGAAAGCACATCCAGATGTATTCAATATACTACTACAAATACTCGAAGATGGTCGTTTAACAGATAGCCAAGGTAGAACAGTGAATTTTAAGAACACTATCATAATAATGACGAGCAATCTTGGAACCAATGAGAACATCAGAAGCAGTATGGGGTTTCTCAGAGGGGAGGAATCTATCACAGAACAAGAAAAAATACGATCCCACATAGAAGAATCTCTCAAGAAAACCTTTCGGCCGGAATTGCTGAATCGAATCGACGAAATCGTAATTTTTGATTCTCTGACAGTAGAGCAACTGAAAGACATTGTTAATCTCCTCGTGGAAGAACTTAACAACAGGCTTTCTGAACTCAAAATCGGATTGCTGATAAAAGACAAAGCCAAAACATGGCTATGTAGTGAAGCTTTCGATCCAGAATATGGAGCCAGACCACTCAGGAGAGCAGTTCAAAGATATATCGAAAATCCCATATCAAACAAACTTCTGTCCGGTGATTTTAAATCAGGAGATACAATAGTTATAGACTTGAAGGATAACAATATAGAAATAAAAAAAGCTAAAGCTAGGAAACCTGTCCTTGTAACTCAATAGACCCACATTAGAATATTGGTTTCACTATTATAGCCTCTTCCCTACCAGGGCCAGTGGATATCATGTCGATTGGACATCCTATTATCTCACTTAATCTCTCTATGTAATTCAAGGCTTCCTGCGGTAAGTCGTCAAGATTTGTAACACTGGCTGTAGGCTTATCCCATCCAGGCATATCTTCGTACACTGGTTCGCAATTTTCTAATATCAATGCATCGGCAGGGAATTCAGTCAACTGTTTACCATTATATTTATAACTAGTACAAATTCTTATAGGTGATATTCCGTCTAAAACATCCAACCTAGTCAATATGGCTGAAGTAAATCCATTTATCCTGGAGGAATAACGTGCGGCTACTCCATCAAACCAACCACAGCGACGAGGCCTGCCAGTAGTTGTACCATATTCCCCAGCTTTCTCTCGTATAAATTCACCGACTTCGTCGTGTAGTTCTGTAGGAAGGGCACCAGAACCAACTCGTGTGGTATAGGCTTTAAACACACCTGCTACGCCTACAATATCTCTCGGACTAATACCAAGACCAGTACAAGCACCTCCGACAGAAGGGGAGGATGACGTAACATACGGATATGTCCCATGATCCAAATCTAACATTGCACCCTGAGCTCCCTCCAACATAATCTTCTTGCCACTCGATAAAGCTTCATGTAACACTGGCTCAATTGGTTTAATATAGTCCGCCAATTCCTCTGCCCATACTAGGCAACGTTCGTAGGAGTAACCCAAGTCGATAGGATCTCCTCCATATAATTTAGATATAACATCATTCTTCTGTTTCAAAACCACTTCTAACTTATGGAATAGTGTGTTCTTATCCAAAAGATCTATCATTCTGAGACCTATTCTAGAAGTTTTATCCATATAAACAGGTCCTATACCCATTCCAGTTGTACCAATTGCCTCCCCTATCTCGGATCTGCGACGTTCCTCCAATTCATCCAATTTAATATGGTAAGGCATTATTAAATGAGCTTTTTCACTAATAATCAAATTCGAGGTGTCTACATCACTTTCATGCAATGTAGCTATTTCAGCTGCAAAGGCATCCGGATTAACTACAACACCATTGCCGATCAAAGCGATACAATTTTGTCTCAGAATTCCTACAGGTATCAAATGGAATTTAAAATTCCCCATGCTATTAATGACTGTATGGCCGGCATTATTACCGCCATTGAATCGAGCGACAATATCTGCCTTCTCGGAAAGAAGATCAACTACTTTACCTTTTCCTTCGTCACCCCATTGACCACCAATTATTGCATACGCGGGCATTCTTCACCTAAATATTAAATTTGTGCCTAAAAAGCCTCGATGAGTATACCAAACCAATCCCGAATTGGGAAGACAATTCATACTATATATGTAACACTTACCGAAAACTAAAACATGGCACTATAATCACTACTGATCCAGTTCAAACGATTTGATTCTATCCTCAATATTTTGCAATTCAATGTAATCTTCCTCATAAAGTTTGTAACATCTCTCCAAATACAATTGAGCCAACACTGAACCTGAATCTGATTCTAATTTTGTACTCTGAATTAATGACTTTATATTATAATTTACCGGCAGGTATCTGGCCAAAGATAATATTTCAGATTCTACTTCCTCTATCAAGGATCTATTATAAAATCCTTCATGCCCTTCAGAAGCAAAACGCAATTTACCCACCAACTTGGACAATTCACTTAATTTATCTGGTTCGCCCATGAATTCATACATTACGTCCTTAACAGAATCTAGTACATGCACATCATTCCGCACTGCCAGAGAATTTTCCCATAACTTGATATATTCTTGTTGCAATTCATTAACTGTATTCATGGACTCCATTGGATCAGTCACATTACCAGTGCCACCGTCAATCAAATCATCACCTCTAATTTCAGCAAGGCTTCTAACACTTTCTATGTTATCCACTTTTTCCGGCATTGGCGGAAACGCGAATCCATTTAAATCTTGAGTGCTCATACCCTGCATTTGTGAGGCAAACATAGGTGGAATATATTTAGAAACATCCACAGATATGGGAAGCGCTATGATGTATGTAGCAAATATACTATCTATGTCGTTTCTATCCCTAAAATACACTAATGCGTGCCCTTTCGGAGATATTTCGTCGCCTTTTTCAAAATACATTAACAAACCCTATTAACTGATGAATATCAAATATATTATACACTACCACAATGCCCAAGAAGACAAAAACTCACATGCCTCTGTTGACCTATGTTTATAGGTAATATATTATCCACTTACTTTCATAATTTGATGTGCCACAGACGAAGGAAATAAAATGGACCATCTTACAGAACCTAAAGACAGACTTCTGCTAGGCCCAGGTCCTAGTAACGTGAATCCCAGGGTAATCAAAGCAATGTCTATGCCAATTATGGGTTACCTAGATCCTACTTTTCTAAAAGTAATGGATGAATTAGTCGACATGCTTAAAGTACTGTTTGGCACCTCCAATAAGTTTACGTTACCGCTATCTGGTACAGGCACATCCGGAATGGAAGCAGCCTTAGTAAATATTTTGGAGCCTGGAGATAATGTAGTAGTAGGAGTGAACGGATTATTTGGTCAAAGGATAGCCGATATAGCAGAACGATGTGGAGCGAACGTTACCACAGTTTCAGCTGACTGGGGTCATCCACTAAATTTGTCAGATGTTGAAAAAGCGGTCAAGTCGACCGACAAATTAGCACTACTAGCAGCCGTACACATCGAAACATCTACAGGTGTAATACAACCGCTAAAACCTTTAGCCGATATTGCACATAGACAAGGGGCCCTGTTTTTAGCGGATGCCGTAACATCCTTAGGTGGCATTGAACTGAAAATAGATGAATGGGGAGTAGACATATGCTACAGTGCCACACAAAAATGTGTGGGAGCACCTCCTGGCATGTCCCCCATAACACTTAATGATAAGGCCGTAGAAAAAATCAAAAACAGAACCACAAGTATTCAAAGTTTCTACTTGGATTTACTCCTACTGGAAAAGTATTGGATTAGCGACCGCACATACCATCATACCGCTTCTATGCCAATAATATACGCCGTTAGAGAAGCTCTCTCTATGGCCATAGAAGAAGGAATCCCAAATAGAGCACACAGACATCAAACCAACGCTGAAGCTCTAAAGGAAGGACTCAAAGTTCTAGGGTTCGAAACACTAGCACAAGAAGGATACCAAGCACCCCCTTTGACCGCTCCAATCATACCCGATACTGTAGACGAAGCCACCATAAGAAAATCTCTCCTATCCGAATATGGAATAGAGATTGCCGGCGGGTTTGGACCATTGGCCGGTAAGATTTGGAGAATAGGACTCATGGGGGAATCGTCACAAGAGAGTAATGTCCTCACCTTCTTAAAAGCCTTAGAAGAGTTATTAGCTAACACAGATCATAAATTCGAAGTTGGCTCCAGTCTAACATCCGCTAAACAGGTTTTTGCCAAATGGGATAAATTAGAAAACCTTAAAACAGGTTTCTACAGTGACGGCAAAATCTTTTAAAAGAACTTCCTCTTCATGTTCTTACAAAACCTACAGACCCCGTAGATAAGAACAGATCACAATCCACAATTACTTTCAGATTTACCCATATTAAACAAGTTTCTATGAATCGTTAAAATCTAGAGTCGCTATCAAAAACATACGGTAAACACATTGTGAGATTTCATATCATTTCGTGACCTGCATTCACTATAAGAATTTGTTCTGCTATAAAGCATAGTAGTAGTTGTTACAGATACTAATTGTCCATCAACGTTTGAAAGTCACCCGTCTATACGACGTATTAGATCAACAGATTAATGTATTTGCTATTAGATTGCTCTTAATACTTTTATCAATTCATCATCTTAAATCTCGGACAAACAAAAAGAGAGGGGTGATAAACACCCCTCTCTTTATACTTTTTTGACCTACGGGTTAACTTCCTCTTAAACGAGGGTCTAAAACATCTCTAATAGCATCACCAAATAAGTTAAACCCATATACCGCAAGAGAGATCGCAATACCCGGGAATATTGCCATCTGAGGTGCTAGAACGAAGTATTCACGACCCCTCTGTGATAGCATGCCTCCCCACGTAGGCGTAGTTGGAGGAACACCCATACCTAAGAAGCTCAAAGACGCTTCTGATATTATCGCTGTTCCAAGAGCCGCAGTAGCAATGATCAACCAAGGGGCAACACACTGAGGCATTATATGCTGAAACATTATGCGCATATCAGTTGCTCCGATAGATCTTGCTGCAAGAGCATACTCTGACTCTCTGACCGCCAACGCCTGAGACCTAACTATACGGTTTGCTCTAGGTATCTGTACCGCACCTATAGCGATAACCACGTTATTCACTGAACCACCCAACGCTGCCATAATCGCCAAAGCCAACACTAATGTAGGTATGGCCATCATAGCGTCCATAATTCTCTGTATAATCACGTCCGTCTTACCGCCGTAGAACGCACTAACCAAACCAACCACTCCACCAATTCCAGACCCATATGCTACAGACAGTATACCTACATACAGTGATATCTGTGCTCCATACACAATTTGGGCCCAAAGATCCTGTCCAACATCATTGGTTCCTAACCAATACTCGAAACTAGGAGATTGAAACTTGTCTCTCAAGTTCCATTCCATAGGATCATTGGCTATTATAGGAGCGAACACAGCTAACAGTACCATCAGCAGTATTATGAAACCACCTATTGCCCCTAGCGGTTTCTTTTTAGAGAAGTTAGCTACGCTGCTTATCATTCTAGTCATGAGAGGTCTTTCGTCTCTCGATCTACGACCTAATAATTCACCTGCACTAGCAGTCTCTTCTTCGGTTGCCATTTACGACCTCCTCAAACGTGATTTCAAACTATTTAAATCTATCAAACTCATCAACTGTCATACCTTACTCGAGGATCTAACCAGCCATAACTCATATCTATCAATAAGTTGGTTATAACGATCCAACTAGAGAAGAACAACACTAAAGTCTGCACCACTGGATAGTCCCATCTGGTCAGACTATAAACCATGAACGACCCCATACCAGGCAACATGAATACTGTTTCCATAATCACAGAGCCACCAATGGTCAAAGCGACGGTGATACCTATGATGGTAACAACCGGCAACAACGCATTTTTCATAGCATGCCTATAAACTACCACTCCATATCGTAGACCCTTAGCATGAGCCGTCCTTATGTAATCCTGTCTCAACACCTCAAGCATAGTCGAACGCATCATTCTTGCTTTAGTGGCTTGAGAAACCCAACCATTACAGGCAGCAGGCCAGAAGAACATAATAAAATTACCCCAAGGATCTTCAAAAAAGGACACGTATTCCAACCTAGGACTCCAGTTAAAATACATAGTACCAACCAATATGATTATAGTCCCGGACCAGAAACTGGGTATAGACAATCCACCTAATGACAAGATTCTCAACGTATAATCTAATTTAGAATCCTGTTTCAGAGCCATCATTACACCCACGGGTATACCAAAAAATACTGCAAAGAATACCGTCAAGCCAGCCAATTCTACGGTAACTGGAAGTTTTTCCTTGATTTGAGGCCAAATCTCTTTGCTGTCCACTAAGGATTCACCCCATTGCAGTGTGAAAAAGTCCTTCATGAATTCAAGATACTGAACCGGTAGAGGCCTATTAAGACCCAGCTGCTCTCTTAACAATTCCTCCGTCTCCGGAGAGTAGAAAGCATCTTCACCACCAAGTATGATATCTACAACGTCTCCTGGTGCTATACGAAGTATAACGAAGACTATAATTGACACCAAGATGGCGGTAAGAAAACCTAAGAATATTCTACGTAACGCATACTGTGCCATAGTACCTCCCAGTTTTGATTAACCAGAATCTACACATTCAGCCAAAGACGCGAGCCCTCAGGCGGCACACATCGTTGAGACAGAAGTTAACACTTATAGTACTAAATGTCAATGATTTTATATAGATTTTAACAGCGGCAATACCATATATAATCAGTTAATACAAACGTTAGTTAATCGGAATATCCATAAAAAAAAGAAGTGCCTCCCGATCGCCCGGGAGGCACTTCTATATTGTCAGCTAAATCGCAGCTGTTCGAGGGATATTATCCTTCGTTCAACCACAACCTGTCATGTAGACGCTGCTGTGAGTAGGTGCCCAAGTTATAATACCTGTTACCCTTTAACTCCCATCGGTTTGGCCATGCAACGTTCATAACACCCAAAATAGCGGCTGATGCTCGCTCTTCGACCAAGTATGCCTCGATCTTCCTAGCAAGTTCTAGCCTCTTGGCCTGGTCAAGATTGGTGTCGAGATCTTCAACCCAACCGTTTACTTTAGCCAATTCGTCAGCTGATGCTTCTCCTTGACCCTTCCAACCAGTGTGCAGACACTTCTCAGAAGTTGTCCATTCACTATGTACACCCCAGAACGCGTCACTCGGATCTGAAGAGTATACCTGCTTGTTCGGGTTCGGGTTAGCCTCTGCCCTTATGGTGTAGAGACAGTCCGTGGAGATGTTACCGTAAGTGTCAACGTACTTAACATCGAATTCCCAGTTAAGATACTTCTTGAAGAAGTCAATGGCCCATACGCTGATCTCACGTCGACTGAGCAGCTGTATTACATACTGGTCAGTCTTTGGTCGTACTCCTGCGCCGAAGACACCGTCGAGCAAGGCGTTAGCCTCAGCTATGTCAGCGTCTTTGGTTTCTGGATTCCAACCCTTGGTTTTCATAAAGTCGGAAGCTGGTTTACCCCAACCACTATCTATATGTAGGTAGTAAGCAGGGTTTGACATCTTGACGTCACCTACAGTCATGAAGTCATCCCAGTCCATGCGGTCTAGAGCTATCTGAACAGCCCATCTAACTTCCCACTTATCGAACGGAGGAATCAAGTTGTTCATCCTAAGTCCTGATATGTGGTTATACCTAACGATCTGAAGTTCAATGATGTCGCCATAAGAGGCTTGCACCTGCTGAACCTGGGCCTTTGTAATACCACTACTACCGTGACCGGCCTGGTGGATTTTACCAGTTACCAAGGCAGCGAACTTCGTGTTGTAGTCCTGAATGGCAAAGGTGTCGAAACCGTCAGCAAACGGTGCCCCAGCTATAAAGTAGTTAGGGTTCTTCCTTACCTTCATGACTGTCTGTGAATCAGCAGACAGAGGAATCTGAGGACCGGTTCCCATGTTAATGAGGTAACCTTCTGGGTTTGCAGTTGACTGCACACCAGGGTACTCAGCGTCCATCCACTCACGATACTCTTTGTCCCATACTGCGAAACCGGAAGCTAGCCAGTTGATAGTTGCATTTCTGTATTTGCTGAAGTTCAATACAACTGTTTTACCTGACATGCCGTCTGGGCAGGTTGCCTCGTCAAGATGGCCCATAATGGTGTTACCAAACTTGATGTACGAAGCTCGGGTCTCAGGAGGCGGGTTGGCAAACCACTCGATACTAGCTTTGATGTCTTCACAAGCTAATTCGGTGCCGAAGCCAGGTGCTCCCTGATCTTTAGCCCATCCCTCAGAATGGAACTGTACATTTTCCCTCAACTTGAAGGTGTACTTAAGTCCGTCGGCACTGATCTCATAGCTTTCGCAAAGATCACATACCGGTGCGTCTCTGATGGTCCCCCATGGGTCCATGAACAGAAGACTGTTGTGCGCCGCAAACTGCCATCGGCTAAACGCACTATATCCCAGGGTAGACTGGAACCTTGAAGCTGGCCTTGGGTCGGCGGTCTTAATTATACCACCATACGTAGGCTCTCCCCACTCGGCTTTATAGCCTTTGTGCTGCTTCAGGAAGTTGATCCAATCATCCCGGTAATCCGCGACTACTGCTGCTACAGGTGCTTCTGTGGCTGCTGCCGCAGGAGCTGCTGTTGCTGCTGCCGCATCTGAGGTTCCAGCATCTGCTGCAGGTGCCTCAGTTGCCTGTGGCAACGGAGCTGTGGTCGCGGGGGCAGGAGCTGACGTAGCTACAGGAGCTGACGTCGCTGCAGGGGCGGCGGCTTCTTCTTCACCACCGCATGCAAGAGCCACGAAAGTCATCGTGACTGCTAAAATCGCTACGAGCGGCCTCAATGGATACGCAAAACGCACACTCATATCTCCTCCTCCGAGAATGTTAGGGGGAATGTAGCATAGTAAAAAAGCGTTGTCAATATAATTTTTGCTAGTAAATTCGAATATATAACCACATTCTTCAGATGAAACCCTTTTTTATCATTCAATCTACAATTTACAAAAAAGGAGGCGCAGGCTTAAATGCTTTTTGTTGCCATAGTTTATATTATTAGAATTGTACTAAAGCACTTCATTTACCTCCCGGTCATACAGTAGTCCAGAAAGTAGATGATACTAACGTAGCATCCTATTCTCTGACAAAAGTCAGTATGATAAGATTACCCTAATGAGCTAACAATAACAGTGATAAATACAGACTGGCGCATTCGTCTAGTGGCCAAGGACGCCGCCCTCTCAAGGCGGAGATCACGGGTTCGACTCCCGTATGCGCCACCATATACTTGGATATAGGTTGATTGTTTGTTGATTGTTTGAGGTTATATCTGAGATTCCTGTATAATTACTACAAAGTATATGGGAACAATTAATCCGTTTACATGTAAAAGGTTTACAGTTACAAGATTAACTGTATTATTACAGGAAACACATTATTATAAGGGGGTATAAAGCATGTGCGATAGTTGCGGATGTGAGGGCGAGATAAAAACTCCGCCGACACCACCATACCCAAGAAGATAACGAACAAGACACGGTTCCGATCCAAGATAACTTATCGGAACTAGAACTATACCGAATAAATATAGCGCTTCTTTAAGTCAACGACTTGCATTTTTTATCCTGGGCGTCTGGTACTAACCCTATAGTCTGGTGCATCGATTGGAATTATCGAAACCATGGTTACGTCTTGTAACCTCGACATTATTGGGTCTGTTTTTCGATTCTCATCGAGTTCAACAGTCGTTATAAGAGTAGGCAACCTTGAATCATATCTGTGAATCAGTAGTTGATTTAATTTTTCCCTTGCCCACTGGGTAACATGTTGTAAGTCAAAGTCAAAGTCCCTAAGGATAAGTAGATCCGCATTGCGTACTTGCTCAAACAGTCTATAGTAACTATAAGCACTGTCAGGACTAAAGGCTTCCCTTAGTTGATCAAGAAGATCCGCTACCATAAAATATCTTACGTCTTGATGTCTTTTTAACCTTTCGTTAGCCACTGCAACGGATAGATGTGTTTTACCAGAACCACTAGGACCAATAAAAACTAGCCAACCGTCAGGGTCTTCCGCAAAATTAAGCGCAATTTGCAAAGCTACTTCCAAACTCTGCCTTTGATTAGAGTTAGCACTGTTCCCTGCAACATTAAATGATTCGAAAGTCATACGCTTCAATAATTCCGCTCCAACTTTCCCCCATTCATTTGTAGGACCAAAGTTCGTATTCTTACCCAAGGACACTTCTCTAACTAAATCTAAGTCGGTTAATCTCGTCTGCCATCTAGGATCCAAATCCGAGATTGGTAAAGCCAATGTAATAACTGTTGGCAATTTATTGACATACCTATGATTCAAAATCTGGTATAATTTTTCGTGTGCCCATGAAGTACTATTGTGGACACCAAGATCGTCCAAGACCAAGTAAGGTGCAGTTTTAACTTGGTCAAAAAATTCATTGTATGAAAACTCGCTGTTAGGTGAGTATGTTGACCTTAAATGATCCAATAAGTCAGGAACAAACACAAATAAAACCGAATTACCATCATCAATCAATCTATTTGAGATAGAGGAAGCCAAATGAGTTTTTCCGGATCCACTAGGGCCAGTAAACACAATCCACCCATAAGGGTCCTGGACATATTTCAGTGATTCGTCAAAAGCCCTCTTAAATGAACCAGTAGCTGACTGATCAGGCAATTTTCCCTCGGATTTTGTCGTATCAAAAGTAATTGCAGCCAGATGCCCCATATTGCTGTAATGTCGAAGTCTTTCCATACGTGAGGAATCATGAATTGAAGTGTGACAAACACACCTGAATGCTTTGCCAAAATCAGGATGGTTTACAGAAACATGTCTTCTCACCCAACCAAAATCCCCACATATAGAACATGATGCGTCTTCAGATCCTTCTAATAGTTCATTTTGGTTTTGGTAATCCATGTTTTCTGATCCATTCTCGTGAGTCAACTTTTTTAGAATGTCTCCCAAACTCTCCATTTCCATTTCCTTTTCCTTTTTCAGTCCAGTTATGCAGTATTGCCTTTATATAACTCCAATTCCGTTTGTTCTGTACTACCGCCTCTTTAAATGCCTCGTTAAGCCAAGATTCAGGATATTCTTTTTCAGCTTCCTTTAATTCTTCCGCCATAATATGACCAATTATACCGATGTTCTCCTCATATAGTGAGAAAATATTAGATCTGTTTTGTAGTAGAAGGTTTCTTTCACCAGTTAATGTTCCTTGCATTTTAATAGCCGCATTAACGTCAAATCCACCTCTTACCGAATTTATACCCCGTCTACCTTCTTCGTTATTTATCAGAAAAGCATTAGCAATACTAAGTCCATCAATTGATTCGTGTTTATCAACAGGCAAAATTAGGCCCAATAAATCAAGTTCATGCAAAGTGCATGCTAACTTGTAAACATACGAATCGTGATCACGATTCGTATGTTTCGGTATTTCATTTGGATCATAAGTGTCGTCAGACAGTGCAATTCGTAAAACCCTATCAGAAATTAGTTCTTCCCAAGTTATGAATCGTGGAAATCCTTTTTTCTGATGTACCATGAATATCAAGCGTAAGAGACACTTCAATTGTCTCAAATCTACGACTTCTTCTAACAATTGTCCGAACAATAAATTAGGGACCGGTGTAAATTTAGATTTATCAGGGAATCCATTGGGAACACTCATCATTGCTCCCTATAAGTCGGAGTATCTTCAAATCTTGCCATAGCCCCATTGAATCTAAGCTTGATAGTGCCCAAAGGGCCATGTCTGTGTTTGGCAACTATTAAATCTGCCAATCCGTTAGGAAATTCCTCATTCGGATGCTGTTCATACCACTCATTCTCAGTTAAATTCCTATCCTCTCTATGTATAAACATAACAACATCTGCATCTTGCTCTATACTACCGCTCTCCCTTAAATCTGAAAGCTGTGGCCTATGAGATGGACGGACATCCACAGCTCTGCTCAACTGTGACAAAGCTAGAACCGGAAGGTTTAGGTCTCTAGCAAGACCCTTGAGAGATCTAGTGATCTCACCTACTTCTTGCACACGGTTTTCTCGTCTTCCTGTACCCTGTATTAATTGCAAATAATCTATAATGATAAAGTCCAATTTTCTCTCCATGTGCATCCTTCTACATCGATTACGAATGTCCACTATGCCCTGCAAAGGAGTATCATCTATGTATATAGGAAGTTCCGACAGTGTACCTGCCGCATTTACTATTCTCCCTTCCACTAAGTCACCGTACAATCTCTGTCTAACCAATCTTAAATTAACATTAGCTTCACTGGAGAGAAACCTGTGCCCTATCTGTTCGCGACTCATTTCCAAGCTGAATACCCCCACCCCAAGTCCTTGTTCAGAAGCATTCCTTGCTATGTTCAAAGCTAACGTGCTCTTGCCAACACTAGGGCCCGATGCCAGTATAACCAAGTCAGAACGTTGAAATCCTCCTAGTATCTGATCCAGATCCACAAAGGAAGTGTAAACAGGTGTTGCACCCGCATCCACAGAGCTGTCCATGCGGGCACTTTCTTCTAAATATTGGTCCAGAACATCCCTAATTGCTACAAAATCCCTGGTCTCCTGGCCTGTTCTTATTTTGAATAACAGATCTTCTGCCTGAGAAAGGGATCTATCAACATCTGTATAACCATCATATCCAATAGATGCTATTTCCCCAGCAGCATCTATAAGTCTCCTCAAGGTATGGCTGCGACTAACTATCTTCGCGTAATGTTCTACGTGAGATGACGTTGGCAACGAACTAACCAAATACCCTAAATAAGAAGGGCCACCAATAGAATCCAATCTATCGACAATCGCGAGTCTATGACCGACAGTAACTGGGTTTATAGCTTCATTGCTTTCCCACAACGACAGACAAGCTTCATAACACCATCTGGCTTTTTCAATATAAAAATCTTCTGGCTTCAGCAAAGTAGATACTGTAACTATTGCGTCTCCATCTATAAGCAGAGAACCAACAACGGATTCTTCCGCTCGTTCATCATGTGGAGGAAGTTTCTCTACATACATAATAGTTCAATCCTTATTGCTATCCTTGTTCTTCCGTATCTATATCCGTATCCGTATCCATACCTGCATCTTCCACGGAATCTTGAGTAGAATCTTCGATCGAAGATTCTACTTCCCGGCCAGTAGAATCTATATCTTCTACGGACAGACTAATGTTCGCAGATATCTCAGGATGAACCCTAACCTTAGCCTCAAAGGAACCTATTTCATGGATGGGCTCTGCCAGCATCACATCTCTTCGGTCAACATCCAATTCCATAGACCGAGACACTTCTTCTGCAATCATCACATTGGTCACGGCCCCATAAAGTCTACCATTTGGCCCGGATCTAACCTTTATAGTGAATTTGGAGGATTCTAGTCGTTCAACCAGAGCCTGCGCCCCATCCTTAAGTTTAGACTGACGCTCAAGTCCAACTCTCCTTATGGTCTCTATCCGCTTCATTTCTTCAGAAGTTGCAGCCACTGCTATTCCTTTAGGTAATAAAAAGTTTCTCGCGTAGCCATTTTTTACATCTTTGACGTCTCCTGCTCTAGCAACATTCACCACATCATCCAGAAATATAACTCTCATAATACTTAACCACCTTCTTGGTTCAAAAATTAACCTGTCAAATAAACGTGCAACCTGTCCTCGAAGAAACTCTCTGTCATTTGAGAATGACACTTGTGATCAAAAACAAAACCTACACATCCTCGATACCACAGAACAGTTGATACTAAGGATAACATGTGTCCAAAGCAACACTGTCAAGACTTTAAATCCATATTTTTTATGATTTCCGCATTTAATAAGGTTACTCCGTTTTTCGGAATAATCCCACTTTATAGTACTACTTAAAACTTATTTGCAAAGAAATTATCTATGTTTTGCTCCTATTAATCCTTACACTTACTCCATCCATACACGATCCTTTTATCGGAGGGCTGGGTTTTTCTATTTCCACTTTTAATTCGCTCACCTGTGGAAAGGTCTCAAAAATTTCATCTACTATCACAGCAGCTAATTTTTCCAACAACTTGATACTAGGACCTTCTATTATATTCTTGATAGACTCATACACCTTTGAATAATCAACGGTATCCCTCAAAGAATCTGATAAACCAGCGGTCTTCAAGTCTAGGAAAAGCTGAAGATTTATCAAAAAGAATTGTCCGTTTTCCCGCTCAAAATCATTAACTCCATGATATCCGTAGAGTTTGATATTACTTAATTTTATCGAATCACCCATGAATGGTCCCTCAGATTAAAATTACTCATCTACAGTAACTTCACCAAGCGCTTCTAGAGAGTGTGTTCCATACCTTTGGCTATATCCAAAACATTTTGTGCCCGTTTGACCACCGGATAATCTATCATCTTGCCATCCAGAGAAGTCGCTCCTCTACCCTCAGATAAAGACTCCTCAAATACATCAACAACCCGACGAGCGTATTCAATTTCCTCCTCATTTGGACTTAGTAATTTGTTAATTGAATCTAATTGACCAGGATGAATAGCGAATTTGCCTTTATACCCCATATTCTTTCCTGCTATAACATCTTTTTCTAAACCATCTATGTCTCTGAAATTCGCATAAACGACATCAATTGGCACAACACCGGCAGCAGTAGCAGCTATAGCAACCATCGATCTGGGAACCAGTATTTCTTTGCCTTCATCAGTACGATTGACTCCCATATCTACAGTAAAATCTTCCGCCCCAAAAGCTGCGGCTATGATTCTATTTGACGACATACAATTTCTGTAAGCATTGGTGACCCCTAAAGCAGACTCTAGATATATTATGAATTTTATCGAACCATCATCTAATCCCTGTTTTCTTTCTTGTTCGGCAACTAATCTCTCGGCTATGACGACGTCTTCAGGTGTATCAATATTCACTATATTCAAGCCAAATGTATGGGGGCTAACTCCTGCTTTAATATCATCTTCTAGTAAACCTGTTGACATAGCATTTACTCGCACAATAATCTTTTTCTGCGCTTCCGCCAACACAGGAAGCATGTCATGTATCACATCCCTAGCACTTTGCTTCTCTGATAAAGGAACCGAGTCCTGCATATCTGGAACTATAATATCAGCACGGAAAGAGAGCGATTTTTCCAACATATCTTTTCTATTACCAGGCACGAACATTAGGCTTCTCATAATATTCATATAAAACTCTCCTTCATGATAATTGGTGAAGTCAATGTGGATTCTTAAAACAATCCGACTAACACGACAACTGTGTCATTAAAAAGACACAGTTGTTGAAATATAATTCCCTAAGAAAGAGTGAAGGTGAATCTATTTTTTATCAAAATCCTCAAGGTCAAGTTCGCCTATAAAATCTTGAAAAGCCGACAAGCGTTGAAGTTCGTCTTCACTCATATTTTGCATAGCTCTGTCTCCTCGCTCACCCCGGACGACAGGTTCTCCAGTTTCCGAATCTAAAGAGACTCCAGCCTTACTCATTACCTCATCTTCTACGTATATAGCCACTCCAACCCTAACAGCCAAAGCAATAGCATCACTTGGTCTAGAATCTATCTCTACTTCTTTCCCTTCAAGCTTTATAACTATTTTTGCATAAAACGTGTCATTTGATAGATCAGAGACCACAATATGGGACACTTCTCCACCCATTTTCGTTATTGTCAAATTCAACAAATCATGCGTCAAAGGTCTAGGTACATCAACATCCTGGAGTTTAACAGCGATGGAATCGGCTTCCGATGGGCCTATCCAAATAGGAAGATACATATCTATAGATTTCTCCTTGAGGATAACAACTCTTTGGTAATTCATCAGGCTGACCCTGATACTATCAATTACTACTTCTTGCATATAAGAGACCCCATAGATTTATTATTGACTGAATTCTAAATCCATAAAGCTAGGCATGTCAACTTAAATGAATTAAGATTTCTAAGGTCATTCCATAAGAGAATTTTGGAGACACCAATATGTTAAAACCATATGGAAAAAAAATGTCCGCACAGAAATCAAAGATCCAAAATCCATCTACTATAATACTCGTTGCCTTAGTATTAATATTATCGTTTATCTCAGGATCATGCTTATCAACAACCGAAGAAAGTTCAAATGATGGAAACACTTTAGAAGTTAAATTAGAAAATATCTTGAACAATGTGGAGCAAATCAGGGGACTAAAACGAACTGAGGACATAAAAGTAAATTTTTTGGATAAACAGGGTCTAAAACAGAAACTAACTGACGAATTGTTGGCTGTAGACAGTACAGAAGAAACATACAAACAAGAAATATTACTTAAAACGCTCAAGCTTATAGGGTCTGATGTAGATTTATTCGAATTGCTTAACTCAATGTACCTTCAAAATATAATGGGATATTATGATATCGAGACAAGAGAAATCTATTTGATATCAGAATCTAACATTATTACTCCTTCAATAGAATTAACGTTGGCCCACGAATACGTTCATGCACTCCAACAACAACATTTCGATATACTTACATTGACAAAGAATGTCGAAGGCAGAACAGAAAATGAATCCGGTCTATTGGCTCTTATAGAAGGTGACGCTACCTATGTTGAGTTAAAATATCTAGACAAGTATCTAGGAAAAGAAGACAAACAAAAACTTTTACAACATACTTACACACCCTCCCCTGGCTACGATATGCCAGCAATCCTAGAGAAGATCATGCTGTTCCCGTATGGCGATGGGTTTTCGTTAGTAACAAATATATTATCCAAAGGCAGTCTATCCAAACTAAACGAATCCTATAATCAACCTCCAATCACTACAGAACAAGTAATTCATCCTAGGAAATACTTCGCCCAAGAAACTGCCCCTGAAATAGAGTTGCCAGATATTGAGACTGTTCTCGGTCAGGAATGGAGCATACTCCATCAAGAAGTTTTAGGCGAATTCTTTTTAAAAGCTTATCTAGAGATTGTAACGAACAAATCTATAGCAGCCACTTCTTCCAGTGGATGGGAAGGAGACAAATATCAACTGCTGTCCGGCCCTAATGGGAATACTTTACTTATATCTCTATTGAGGTGGGAAAGCCCTGAAGATACACACGAATTTCATGATGCATTGGAAAGAATCAAATTTTCATCCGATGTTAATATGCGTTTCGAAATCTTACGATCAACCAACCAGGTGCTCTTAGTAGTTGGTAGCAACGAAGAAACTTATAAAATGATTGTTCAGGCCTTTGAAACATTTTGACTCACGTTTTCTCCACGATCCTGTTATTTATTAAGTTTTCATGTGGACAGAGTGCAAAGATGACTGCTATAATTTGGGGTGCATTTTTCAAGAAAGGTAAATTTCTTTGATCACAAATGAACTTTCAATAGGTGAACTCGAAAGTCTGTCAAAAGAATTAAGACAGGACATACTTCATACTATATTTGAGGCCGGGAGTGGACACCCTGGAGGCTCTCTCTCAGCTGTAGAGATATTGACTAGTCTCTACTGGAAAGAGATGCAACACGAACCCGCAAATCCCGCCAACCCAGATCGTGACAAGTTCATATTAAGCAAAGCTCATGCCTGCCCAGTACTATACGTTGTGCTAGCTAAATGTGGTTACTTCCCAAGAGAAGAACTGTGGACGTTCAGAAAGATTGGAAGCATTCTACAGGGCCATGCCCACATAATGACTCCCGGGGTGGAAATGTCTGGCGGTTCGTTGGGTCAAGGACTATCTTTTGGAGTTGGATCGGCTCTTGCCGCTAGACTCGATTCAAAAAAATCCAGGACATATGTACTACTGGGTGACGGAGAGTGTGATGAGGGGCAAATATGGGAGGCAGCTATGTCTGCTGCCCACTACAAACTAGACAATTTGGTTGCAATAATAGATCGTAATGGAATACAAAATGACAGGTTCACTAACGAGGTTATGAATCTGGAACCTTTGCCAGATAAATGGCGATCTTTCGGATGGAACACAATAGAAATAGATGGTCATAATTTTGAAGATATAATTGCGTCTTTAAAAACTGCAAGATCAACAAAAGATAAACCGACGGCTATAATAGCCGCCACAGTCAAGGGTAAAGGCGTTAGCTTCATGGAAAATAACCCTGGGTTTCATGGAAAATCCCCGAACGAGGAAGAATTGGTAAGGGCCCTAGACGAACTGTCTAGGTGATAAATGACAATATGACTACTACATCAGCTACTAGAGAAGTGTACGGACAAACATTACTGAAACTCGGTAACGACAACAGAAATATAGTCGTAGTAGGTGGTGATTTGAATAAGTCTACGTTTATTCATTTGTTCGCACAAGAGTTCCCAGATCGTTTCTTCGACATGGGTCCTGCAGAACAAAACATGATGAGCGTTTCTGCTGGTCTGGCTAATTCCGGTAAAACAGTGTTCGCTAGCACGTTTGCCGTATTCGGGAGTGGAAGACCGTATGACCAAATACGGCTAGGTATCTCACAGCCAAATTTGAATGTAAAAATAGTGGTTACACACGCAGGGATCATGACAGGAGACGACGGTATGTCAGCACAGAGCATCGAGGACTTGTCTTTAATGTGTGCACTTCCAAACTTCACTGTTATAGTGCCAGCTGATGGACCAGAGACGGTTAAAGCAGTGGTAGCCGCCGCAAATACGAAAGGCCCATTCTACATAAGACTGTCCCGGGCGGCCACTCCAATTATCCATGACGAAAATTATAGTTTCGAGATAGGAAAGGCTGAAATTATGAGAAGCGGCCCACAGGCCACAATTATAGCCTGTGGGATAATGGTAGATGCAGCATTAGTGGCAGCTGATAAACTCTCGACTCAAGGAATAAATTGTAGTGTAATAAACATGGCGACCCTGCAGCCTGTAGACAAAGAAGCAATAATCACCGCTGCAAAAAATACAGGGGCAATAGTCACAGCTGAAGAACATCTCCATCACGGTGGATTGAATAGTATAGTTTCACAAGTAGTTGGAGAAAATTACCCGGTCCCCATAGAGTCTGTTTCTCTTACTGGATATGCAGAATCTGGAGATCCAAAGTTGCTTCTAGAAAAATACGGATTAACCCAGGACAGTATCGCTAAAGCAGTTAAAGCAGCCATCGAACGCAAATAAGAAGCCCCTGAAACCAATATTCAACTACTAAGTTTGCGGCAATTCACTGGTTTAAGTATGTCTCCACAATCAAACAATAAAGTTAATCAGAAATCCAAAGTCGCCGTTGTGTACACCAAACCAGAAACGGTAATGTACGATATAGAGAAGGCCATGGACTTAGCTGGTTATACAAATGAACTTCAAAAAACAACTTCGACTTTATTAAAGGTAAACGTGTCCTGGCAACATTATTACCCAGCTTGCTCAACGTCCCCATGGCAATTGGAAGGGGTAATAAAAGCACTTAATAATAATGGCTACAAAGATTTGATAGCTGCTCACAATGGCACAGTTGTAGTAGATTCCTTCGAAGGAGAAATTAACAACAAACAAAAACCCGTACAAGATAAATACGGAATACCTAGTGTTCACTTGGACATAGACCCTAATAACTGGATGCCGTTCAAACCGAAAAGCAAAATGATGGTTCTGGATGAGATATTCCCGGAAGGGCTTGCTATACCGAAAATGTTCCCAGGTACAAACATAGTCCACTTGCCTACGGTTAAGACTCACGTTTTTACAACAATGACAGGTGCTATGAAAAACGCTTTCGGGGGACTGCTAAATCGAAAAAGACACTGGACGCATTCGGTAATACACGAAACTTTGGTTGACCTCCTAAAAATCCAAAAGGAAATACATCAAGGAATATTTGCCGTTATGGACGGAACATTTGCTGGAGATGGTCCAGGCCCCAGGGCGATGAGGTGGCACGAAAAAAATGTATTCCTGGCAAGCTCGGATCAAGTAGCTATAGATGCAGTCGCTGCCAAATTAATGGGTTTCGATCCTATGTCTATAAAATTTATAAGACTAGCTCACGAAGAAGGACTAGGTTGCGGAGACACTAGAGATATTGAAATAGTCGGTGAAGATGTATCAAATGTGAATTGGCATTTTGAATCAGGAAAAAATACATTAGCAAGCAGGGGCCAGAAATTAATTTATTGGGGGCCATTAAAACCACTGGAGAAAATACTGCTTCGCAGTCGCATAGCGCCTTGGTCTTTCGTAGCATCAAATCTCTATCACAATGGATATTGGCTTCCATTTATTGGAAAACGACGAGTTAGAAAAGCCATGAAAACAGGATGGGGCAAGCTGTTCCAACAATACTGATTTATAGATCCCGCTAGACTCTTAAATAAAAAAGTAAAGGGACTCAATGAA
>CAZNWQ010000008.1:0-27433 GCA_964576965.1 uncultured Dehalococcoidia bacterium | reverse complement strand
AATACACCATACCACAGACCATATTACGCTTCAAACAAGGTTTTGGAAGATTAATACGGACTGAACAAGACCAAGGAGTAGTAGCCATTCTAGACCATCGAATACTCTCTAAATCATATGGACCCATGTTCATAAATTCCCTACCTACATGTACAACTATGAAAAGTTCTATCGCAGAAATGTACGATGCAATCTCTAAGTGGATAAAATGAACTCCATAAAAATTGCTGCGAGACAGCCTATAGATATCGAACAAACCCTTCAAAGTGGGCAGGTGTTCAGATGGAACAAAATTGGAGACTGGTATTACTTAGTCATAAAACATAACCTCATCGCTATTAAACAAGAAAGTTCAGAAGACATCTTAGTAAGAAGCGAGACTTTATCAGGCCCAGATTTGGAAACTGCAGTCAACGATTATTTCCGATTGGATGACGATATAGAATACATATATAAATCTATAGGTACCGACAAACACATACAATCAGCAATCCAAACGTATCGTGGATTACGCATTGTGAGGCAGGATCCTTGGGAATGCCTAGTATCCTTCATCTGTTCGGCAAACTCAAATATTCCAAGAATATCATCGAATATGACTAGTTTGGCTGCAGCTTATGGAAACAAGCTCAATCTGGATGAACATTCCAGCTATTCTTTCCCGTCACCACACCAGATATTTCAGGCAGGAGAACAACGACTTCGGGAGTTGAAACTCGGTTTTAGGGCAAAATATGTGGCAGGAGCAGCCAAATTTGTCTCATACGGAGAAATCGATTTAGACTCATTGAAGAAATTGAACTACGAGGAATCTAAACAGACTCTCACTCTAATTGCGGGAGTCGGACAAAAAGTTGCCGATTGCGTACTGTTGTTTTCTCTGGAGAAACTTCAAGCCTGTCCTGTAGATAGATGGGTGAGAAGAGCCATGGAAGGCTGGTACTTAATTGAACCTAACTTAAGTTACGAAGAAATCAGCTCTTGGGCAATAAACAGATGGGGACCGTTTACAGGTTACGCTCAACAGTATCTTTTTCAACAAAAAAGACTGGAAATCAGCAATTAACGAGCCCTCTGAGGTTTAGTTTTACTCAAATACATATCTATGTGTTCACCCACAATATTATTTCTGTTAATCAATGCAACTACTCTAAGAATAGAATCGTCATAACAGCGCAGATAGTCTTGGAATTGGAGATCGATTTTATCAGTCAATATTAGTGAATCTGCCAAACTTCTCAATCTGTTCATCGCCATAATTATTTTTGCTGAACTATCACTAAACCCAAATCTTGTGATGAAATGTGAACATTCATCATAATCCATGAAGTAAGCAATAAGAGACAACCAAAATTTTTCAGTGTCCATTGTATTGTCCCATAGCCAACTCGCCTTCCGAACAAATTTGACACCTTCGTTAAGGCCATAATCTAAAGCGCAGATAACTCCCAAGTCGGATGCCCTCACCAAAATACTGGAGCATCGTGGTTCCTCAAACCAAAGCTTCAATTCCTTCCTCAATCTATATCCCTCTATAGTATCAAGCATAGATAAATCAGATATTAAGAGAGCTTCTGTTCTCTTTTCCAAAACCATTCCCAGCCGTTTCTCATACTTTATAGCTCTCATAATCCTTGTGGCATCATCTCGGAAATTTGTTTCTTTGAGTATTCTTACTTGGGAATGTTCTAAATCTTTCTGTCCTCCGAATGGATCAATAATCGGTTCTTTACCCCAGACATTAATTTTTAACGCCATAGCGTTAATTGAAAAATCTCTCCTTGCTAAATCATCTCTAAGACTACCCTGAGATACAATAGGCAAGGCCCCAGGGCGAGGATATGATTCTGTTCTGGCAGTTACAACATCGAAAACATTGCCTTTTATACGTAGTTTAGAAGTCAAAAATCTGGAAACAGCTGCTACACTACCCCCCAATGTAGATGCCAAAATGTGAGATAATTTGATCCCATCACCTTCAACAACAATGTCAACATCCCTAGGTGTTCTGTCCAACAAGATATCTCTCACAGTTCCTCCAACTATATACACAGAAACTCCATAGTCAGTAGCCACCTTGCCAATGTTATTCAATAACTCCAATTTAGTCGGTGGCATCAATTGTTCCAATTTATTAAATACTTCCACTACAATATCCCCGTAATTATTGAATGCTGGAATTATAGCATGCCGATTTTTTGCATTGACTTACAAATTTTATGTAATTGAACAAAAATCTGATAAAATAGATTCACGCAGTCTCAAACACCAAATTTATTGCAATAACGAAAGGAACGTACATTGAGCAAAAATGTTGTTGTAACTGGGATAGGTATAATAAGCCCTTTGGGATTGGATTCCACGTCCACTTGGAATTCACTCATCGAAGGAAAGTCTGGAGTGGACTATATCGGAAGTTTCGATACTGAACAGTTTGAAACACACATAGCAGCCGAAGTTAAAAACTTCAACCCTGAAGATTTTTTAGATAAAAAAGAGGCCCGTCGTATGGATCGTTTCGTACAATTCGCTGCTGTGGCCACACAAGAAGCTTTGTTGAACGCTAACATAAAATTGTCCGATGAGAATCCAGAGAGAGTTTCAGTAATGATAGGGAGTGGTATAGGCGGTATTCTCACTCTATCTAAAGAAATGGAAGTTCTACTTGAAAGAGGACCTTCACGAGTGAACCCTTTTTTGATTCCTATGATGCTAGGCGATATGGCCTCTGGGAGGGTTTCCATGTTAGTAGGGGCTAAGGGGCCAAATTTTAGTTCTATATCATCTTGTGCCACTGGTGCGGATACCATAGCAGAAGCATCAGCATTAATAAGAAACGGCGAGATTGACATTGCTATTACTGGCGGAGCAGAAGCTCCGATCTGTCCTATAGGCATAGCAGGATTCAACGCCTGTCATGCTCTATCTAAAAATAACTCCAACCCTACTGCTGCATCCAGACCATTCGATGCCCAACGAGATGGATTCGTGATTGGAGAAGGTGCAAGCGTTTTGATATTGGAAAGTTTAGAACATGCGATAGAGCGGGGAGCAGAACCCTTGGCCGAGTTGGCTGGACACGGGGCTACTGCTGACGCTCATCATATAACTCAACCCGCTCCCGGAGGTGAAGGAGGGGCCAGAGCTATAACAAAGGCTCTCAACCATGCAAATGTGTTGAAAAACGATGTGTCATATATAAACGCCCATGGAACGTCTACACCGCTCAATGACAAATACGAAACAATGGCAATTAAATCAGTCTTTGGAGAACAATCCAAGAGCATATCAATTAGTTCCACAAAATCCATGACCGGCCATTTGTTAGGAGCAGGAGGGGCCCTTGAGGCTTCGATATCGGTCCTCAGCATAAAAAATAACGTTATTCCTCCCACTATAAATCTTGAAAACCCAGATCCTGATTGTGACTTAGATTACACCCCCAATGAACCCGCCCGTAAACAGGTCAATGTAGTCATTTCCAACTCGCTGGGATTCGGCGGTCACAATACCTGCTTGGTATTTAAGAAATTTATCTGAAAACACGAGGACGGAACAGATTTGCCTCAAATATGTAATAATTGCAATACCAATATTGATACACACACACCACTGGATGAAACAAAAACCAATATAAAGGTAGGATGCCGAGTTTGCAATTTAAACATTTGTTTTGAATGTGGCTTTAACTACGCCATGCATCTCGGCATAAAAAACAACTGTTTATGTCCAAATTGTAAGTCAGAATTAGGTCTATATGGCGAGGTGGATGAACTTGGAGACGATAAGTATGGCTGGGGATATTAGCATTGTAATAAGTCCAGAAGATCCACTTAGTATATTTAGCACAAGAAGGAAATATTGATATATAACTATGCATGTAATTAAATCATGGCATGTAATGCCTCGCATATCCTCAGAAACTAACGAGGATCTCGGTCAATACTCACCATTATCTAATCAACTATTACACAATCGCGGGGTAAGAACAGTAACTGAGCGAGAACAGTTTCTATCCAAAGGCCAGGATCTGCTAGAAGATCCTTCTTTGTTGCCCAATATTACCTCAGCAATAAAAAGAATCAAACTGGCATTAGAACAAAAGGAGGCAATATCAGTATTTGGTGACTTCGATGCAGATGGCACAACAGGCACCGCATTGCTAGCGGAAGGTTTAGAAACACTTGGGGCAAATGTTATACCCTACATACCCCACAGAGTTAAAGAAGGCCATGGACTCAGTGAGCCGGCGATTAAATTCCTCAATGAACAAAGCGTTAGTTTAATTATAACTGTGGACTGTGGAATCACTTCTTCCAAAGAGATCTCAATAGCCAATTCATTAGGTATAGATACTATAGTAACTGATCACCACCCTGTGGTAGATATAATCCCTGATGCATTAGCAATAATCAATCCTCATTTACCCGGTTCCGAATACCCATTCACGGGGCTTGCTGGAGTCGGACTGGCGTTCAAATTGGTACAAGCTTTGTTCGAAGACATGAATATTCCATGGGATAAGCGTCTATTGCAAATGGCAGCGTTAGGAACAATAACAGATGTGACTCCTCTTATAAAAGAAAATAGATACATAGTATCTGAGGGCATTAAATCAATGAATGAAGATCCTATCACTGGTCTTAAGGAATTGCTTCGAATGGGTGGAGAGTATCAGTACACCGTAGACTCCGAATCCATTTCTTTTTTTATAGGTCCTCGAATAAATGCTGCAGGTAGACTAGATGACCCTATGCTAAGCTACAGGTTGTTGAGGGCGCAATCAACATCAGAAGCCTCAGATTTAGCAAAGAAATTAGACGCGTTGAATTTAGAACGTAGAGATCTTACAAAAAACGCTATGGACATTGCTGAACAAAAGATAACCCCAAGCCACTTAGAAAAACACATACTCATTCTGTCGGATGAAGCTTTCACTCCTGGCATAGCTGGTTTAGTGGCCAGCAGAGTAGTGGACAGTCATCACAAGCCCACTATAGTGATATCATTAGATGGCCAAACTGGAAGGGCAAGTGCTAGAAGTACATTGGGATTCGATATTTCTTCCGCCATTGAAGAATGTGCTGATCTACTAATCAGTGGAGGAGGTCATCCCAGAGCAGCCGGTTTCACAATTAAGAAAGAGAATATACTCGCTTTAGAATCCAGATTATTTGCAATAGCTGAAAGAGACGTAGACAAATCACTAAGCCCTAGCCTCAATATAGACGCGTATATAAAATTTGAGGCTCTGAACACCAGCAATTTACAATTCTTGACTGAACTGGAACCATATGGGGAAGGAAACCCTAAACCTCTTTTCATCAGCAAAAATGTCCTCGTACTCGATTGGGCTACCGTGGGTTCGCAAGGACAACACATAAGATTTACATTCAAACAAGGTAACGAAACATGGAATGGAATTGCATTCAATCAAGGCAGCAAATTAACAGAAGAAAATTTAAGAAACAACGCGGCCATAGACATAGTCTACTCGGTGGGTACCAATAAATGGCGAGGCAAGACTGAAACAAGATTAGTTGTAGAAGATTTCAAGGTCTCCTGACAATTTATCAAAAAAAGACAACGCACGGCCGCCGGAAGTACTAATCCTTAGATACTATCTGCCCCTTATATACAAGCAACGGAACCGATATAACAACCAATACGATACAGATCAGATGAGCCTCTTGTAGCCCAGCAAACCAAACTTTGTCTTCTCTTAGGAAGGATATAAAAAATCTACCGAAGGCGTAAAGACCTATATACATGGCAAAAAGCATTCCATCTGGTTTGATTCTGTCCCTCATAGGCCAAACAACGGATAGGACAAGCATATTCCATATCATCTCATACAGTACAGTAGGATGAGAGGCCATTAAACCGTGAACTTGGTTCGAAAGGCTCAATGGGTGGCTGTATACGAAACCCCAAGACAAATCGGTGACTTTACTTACATGCTCCCCATTTATTACATCACCAATTCTGCCTATAGTTTGTGCTATCAATAACGCCGGAGCAGCAAGATCTGCCAGTTTACCTAGCGGATAACCCTGTAATCTTGCATATATGACTCCAGCTATAAATCCTCCAATAATCGATCCTAGAAGAGCTATGCCACCATTCCATAATTCTACTGCTTGGATTAAATTATCTCCGTAATAATCCCACCTATCAATCACATGAACTAACCTTGCCCCAACTATACCCCCTATTATTGCCCAAATAGCCGTTCCATAGACGTCATCCGATGGCACACCCTTTGTTGGACCCCACCGCGTTACCAATACAACTGCTACAACAACTCCCAAAAACGCGAAGAATCCATGCCAGCTAAGAACGAATCCTCCAGCATCAATCATATACGGGTTCATGCCTATATAAACCATTTAATAACTCTTTCGGTGGCTAAAATCAGGCTAGATTCTACCTTTGGCTATTCTTAGTGTCAAGAACAAATAGCGCTATTTGCTCTGTTAAATTAAAGTTATGCTAAAATTACCGATGGAGGTAGAAGTGCAAAAGACGATTGATTCATTTATTGGTTATCTCGTATCTGAACGAGGTCTTTCCGAAAATACGATAACAGCGTATAGAAATGACCTTCATCAATTTCTGGGTTTTCTGGAACTCGAAAAACCCTCAAATCAAATCACGTCAAATATCTGGTCAAATATAATCCCAGATGACCTAAAAAAATATGTGCTGGCATTACAAAAAAGAGACTATTCGAAAACCACTCTAGCTCGAAAAATCGCTTCATTAAAATCTTTGTTCGGATTCTTAATTGATGAAGGTTTAATCCATCACAATCCGACGATAAGTTTAGTTTCACCGAACAAAGGAACGTCTATTCCTCAATTCCTTACAGAAGAAGATATAAATACCTTGTTAAAGAAAATGTCCTCAGACGAAAGCGTCAATGGGCGAAGGAATTTAGCGATGCTGGAATTGATGTACGCGACTGGTATAAGGGTTAGTGAATTGGTATCCCTCAACACAAAGGATATTAACTACGAAGAAGGTTACATCAGATGCTTAGGTAAGGGATCTAAAGAACGACTTATAACTATACATGAGTACGCAAAAAACACTTTACTTTACTATACTCTCGAAATACGACCATTATTAGTGCCTCACAAGAAAGCTACAGTCTTTGAAAACGCACTATTTTTGAACAACAGAGGCCAAAGAATTACACGGCAAGGATTTTGGTTAATAATCAAAAAATGTGCCATCGATGCACATCTTCAAATAAATCTAACACCACATACACTTCGACATAGCTTTGCGACTCATATGATACAAAATGGAGCACCACTGAGATTCCTTCAAGAGATTTTGGGGCATTCAAACATATCTACAACTCAGTTGTATACCCACATGGCAAAGACTCACGTTTTAAGAGAATATGATAAGGCACATCCCAGAGCATGAAAGGTGGAAGACAAGTACCCTCTTCCATAAATCGCCAAGAGCAATTAGAATTTGTATTACTAAATGAAAAGCCCTGAAGGAGAAAACTCAGATAATGCCAAAAAATTCTAGGCGCATAGCATCCAAACAAGCCGCTTTAGGACAACAGAAAAGAAGGTCTAGAAAACGTCCATCAGATACCAATAAGGAAAACTCGATTTCAACAATTGGAGAACGTCCAACTGACAAAGAGACTGGGGCGACCAAAAATTTCTCTTCTATTACCTCTACTAATACGTCAGTAAACACCAGATCTGAAACAGCAACAGTGAGTTCCGTAAATTATCGTGATGTGGGCCATATCAACCCTCATATATGGCCAGAAGTGAAGAGAATATTCCTGGTTACGGCTTTGATATTAACTGTAATGGGTGGACTGGTAGCATTTGTAAGATAAAACAGGAGTTACCGAAATCTATCTCAAACTCTTGGGCAAAAGAAACGATACGTTTTCTTCCACCAATTCCACCGTGCTGACCTTACTAGGGTTAAGTTTGTTGACAACGTCCCAGACCAAACGTTCTGGCGTGGAAGCTCCAGAAGTTATCCCTACAAATTCAACTCCATCCAGCCACTCATCCTTAATATCTCCAGGTTCGTTTACCAGATACGCCGGAACTCCCTGCGATTCCGCTACTTCCCTGAGCCTATTACAGTTTGAAGAGTTTTCCGCTCCAATAACCATCACAAGATCTACATCCTTGGTAATAGACTTAACGGCATCCTGCCGATTGGAAGTCGCATAACAAATATCATTTCTGGTAACCAGATTCGGGTATCGCTTTTTCAAAACATTAACGATTTCTGCCGTGTCTAATACACTTAGTGTTGTTTGAGTCAAAGCCACAACTTTATTTTGATCTGTAACCTCAACATTTTGGGCATCATCAACATTTTGAATCAATATGGTCATATTCGGAGCTTCTCCCATAGTGCCGATTACCTCATCATGTCCTTTATGACCAATCAGTAATATTGTGTAGCCGTCTTTAGCATATTTTAAAGCTTCTAAATGCACTTTAGTAACTAATGGGCAAGTGGCATCTACAACTGATAGATTTCTTTCTTTGCTCTGTTGCCAAACCTGTGGAGACACACCGTGAGCACTGAATACAACCTTTTCACCATCAGGAACTTCATCTAGTTCTTCAACGAAAATGGCACCCTTTGTACGTAGATCAGATACCACATGAGGGTTATGAACTATCTCTCTTCTCACATAAACAGGAGGGCCGAAATTTTTCAGGCACAATTCTACTACATCCACAGCTCTAACTACACCTGCGCAAAAACCCCTTGGGGCAGACAGTATTACTTCCATGCCACCTCCTAGCCTCAGCATTATATGAAAATATAGAAAAAAATGAAATAGAATTATTTCATTCCACCTGTGTTAAAATTTGTTGGTTATGGTTTCCCAAAATGTTAAAAATCAACTAGATTATGTCCCAGAAAAACCGGGAATCTATTTACTCAAAGATAATTCAGGCACCGTAATATACGTTGGAAAATCTTCCAATTTGAAGAACCGGGTCAGATCATATTTCGTCAAAAGAAACAACGATGACTTCAAATCAAGAAAATTATATGAAACTGTAGAAGATTTAGAATTCGTAGTTACGGATACTGAAACCGAAGCACTGATACTAGAAAACAATTTTATAAAACATCTCATGCCGCGCTACAATTCTGCCCTTAAAGACAGCAAGACCTACCCATATATAAAAATAGAAACTACCGAAGATTTTCCACAAGTGCACATCACTCGAAAAATACATAATGATGGAGCACGGTATTTTGGCCCATATGCTGGCCCAGGATCTGTTAGGAAGACCATGGATTTGCTCAAACGTTTGTTTCCCTACAGATCTTGTACCAAAGAAATAACTGGAAATGATGAAAGACCGTGTCTCGAATATTACATCAACAGATGTATCGGTCCTTGTGTGGATATATCCCTAAAAAATGAATACGACCAAATCATAGAACAAGTAATAATGATTTTAGAAGGAAAAGCAAAAGGTGTCGTTCGAGATCTAGAACGCGCAATGACAGAAGCCTCAAATAAGCTGAGGTTTGAAAAAGCCTCGGTTCTGCGAGATCAAATCAAAGCTATAAAGCGTTTTTCTGAAAGCCAAAAGATTGTCTCTATATCTCAAGAAGACCAAGATGTTATAGCAATGGCTAAATCAAATGATCACTCCTTAATCGAAGTATTCTTCGTTAGAGCTGGCAAACTTGTATCTAGAGAACATTTCGTTATGACTGGAACAAAATATGACAGCCCACCACAAATATTGGAAAGCTTCGTAAAACAGTATTATGAATCCTCTTCCAATGCACCCAAAAGTATACTGATAGAGCACAAATTGGAGGAGGAAAAACTGGTCACTAAATGGATGAGTGAAAAATTCAAAAAGAAAATCACAATCACAGTACCTTTGAAGGGTCCCAAGCTAAATCTTGTGCAAATGGCGGCAGAAAATGCGGCAAAGGAACTATTGCGGACGAAGGCAATATCACTTTTAAAACCTGATTTGCTTGAATCTGCTATAGATGATCTCCAAAAATATTTAAACCTCCGAGTGGCACCTAAAATCATAGAATGTTACGACATATCCAACATTCAAGGTACGACACCAGTAGGAAGTATGGTAGTGTTCGAGAACGGAGTGCCCCAAAAATCTTCATACAGAAGGTTCTCAATCAAAAATGTGACTGGACCCGATGATTATTCGATGATGCAAGAGATGCTTCGTAGAAGATTTAAAAGGATAATACTCAATGCTGACAGTTCGAAACAAAGTTCTGCGTTACCAACAAATAAAATATCCGCTGACAAATGGCAGAAACCTGACTTGATTATTATAGATGGAGGTAAAGGTCACTTAAATAGTGTTCTGCAAGTGATGCTAGAGTTAGGAATAAATGATTTGCCTATAGCAAGCCTAGCAAAAGAAAACGAGGAAATATTTACTCCTGAAACCTCTGAGCCCATAATGCTGCCTCGCCAATCTAATGCTCTATTTCTAGTACAACGTATCAGAGATGAAGCTCACAGATTTGCTATTACTTATCATCGTAAACTCAGGAACAAAAAAACTACAACATCCAAACTCGATCTTGTACCCGGCATAGGTGCAAAAAGAAGAAAATCATTGATAAGTCATTTTGGATCTGTTGAAAAAATAAAACTAGCTGATGTTGAAGAAATAGCAACCCTCAAGGGAATCACAAGAGAATTAGCAGTGAATCTAAAGGACATTCTGAAAAAATGATCAGATGTGCACTTACAGGTTTCGGTATAACTTTAATCTGCGTATTAATACCTCTGGTTCATTTTGTATCTGGTCCTTTGGCGCCATTAATTGGCGGTTGGTTTGCAGGAAACAAACTCGGTGCCAATACCACCCAATCTCTCATAATAGGAATCTCAATGGGACTCCTTATGATAATCCCTTTAAGTGGCATTCTGCTTGTAAACATTACATACGAAACATTAATACCGTTAGATAACCAATCTATTAAAAATCTTTCATTGGTAATATTGATTTACATCTCAATATTAGGATCATTAGGTTCGATACTCGGAGGAAGAATGAGCAACAACAGTTGACTTGAAAGGATTATACTAATCAGATGAGTAACCAGAACCCGAAGCCCTTTGAGCTTCTGCCTCTTCTAAATAACGCTTCAATATGGTTCTAGATTCTTTGATTTTCAGATCTAAATTTGATATTCCAACAGCACGCCACAAAACGCCGGAAGAAACTTGAATATATTTAGTCTTACCTACATCCGGCAAATCCACACCTAATGACTCGGCCATAAATGCAGCTGTCCAGAGTCCAACTCTAGAACTATAACATCTAGCAATTAGATTGTTGTTTGTTGCAAGGGATACGGAACCTTTGTTTCGTTTCAAAGTTACAGCTATCCTTGCCGATGGACGACTTAAAACAAACTCTGCGTTATCTTGAATCTGAGCTTTGTTGATAGCCATAAATTGAGACTACTTACCTTTGTATTTTGTCCAACATAAGCGCTCTAAAACAAACTATTACCCTACGTACCAATCAATAGTGATATAAGTTCATTGGTACAAATAGGATATGAATCACAGGCTCTGCATAAGTACGCTGGCCACTTCGGGTCTAGTAAACTCTTCAGGAGGATTTTGCCCCTTAGACAACATTTCTCTAACTTGAGTACCGCTAAGACTTACCCTGTCATCCGCAGGATGTGGGCAAGTTTTCTCCGTCGCCATTCCTTTACAACTATTGCAGAAGAATGAATTTTCGAAAAAAAGAGGTGTTATTCCTAATTCACCAGCCTCAAAGTCCTGAAAAATATGTTGAGCGTCATATGGTCCATAGTAATTACCTACTCCAGCATGATCCCGGCCAACTATAAAGTGAGTACACCCATAATTCTTTCGAACTAATGCGTGGAAAACAGCCTCTCTTGGGCCAGCATATCGCATAAAAGCAGGTAGGACAGACAACACAACCCTATCTGACGGGTAATAGTTGTCTAGCAGAACCTTGTAGCATTGCATACGCACCGAAGCTTGTATATCATCAGCCTTTGTTTCACCAACCAAAGGATGTAGTAACATACCATCCACGGACTCCAAAGCACATTTTTGAATATATTCATGGGCTCGGTGAACAGGGTTCCTCGTTTGGAATCCAACCATGGTGGACCAACCCAAATTTGCCATAGCCTCTCTAGTTTGAAAAGGAGTTAAATAATATGGGTCACATCCACTTTCTAAATCTGGTTTTTCTTGCAAAACTTTTAATTCTCCACCCAGAACCACATCTTCATCACTATACAAATTTGCTACCCCAGGGTGTTTTTCGTCGGTAGTTCGATAAACTTTTCCTGCTTCCTCTTCTTTATCTCGCCGATATTTACCCTGTAACATTAGAATGGCTACTGGATCTTCTCCATTCAGTGTAAGGGTTATAGGATCCCCTTCTTTCAAAGGGGCGGCCTGATGTGCATTCACTGACAACGTTATAGGTAACGGCCAAGCTTGGCCATCCGCTAAATGCATATCCTTAACCACCGAGGTATAATCTTCATGCCCCATAAATCCTCTTAAAGGGCTAAATGCTCCTTGTGCTATCATGTGGGCATCAGACAGTTGTCTATTATTTATGATAATTTTGGGATAAGATCTAGCCTCTTCTATTAGACTATCTCTTTCTTCTGCTTCCGCATATCCATTTATCAAGGTGGCATCATGTGGAGTAATCAACGGTTTTTCTCCGCGGCCAGCTTTATGCTATCTAAAGTTTCTATTACGTGTAATCCACATTCTTTAGAGTTTGGATCACTTTCCCACCACCATCTTCCAGCTCGTGGGTCCTCATCTGGTGTTACTGCTCTAGTACACGGATCGCAACCAATACTAGGAAACCCTTTATCGTGTAGTTCATTGTAAGGAACATTATTTGCTTTTATGTAGTCCCACACCCGATCTGATGTCCAATCAGCTATCGGATTAAGCTTAACCCGATTACCATGAGCTGCATCAAGTTCAACTTTATCTATAGCAACCCGTGTTACCGCCTGATCACGGCGCAACCCACTAACCCAGCAATCCAGAGTACCTAAAGCTCTATTCAATGGCTCCATTTTTCTAATACCACAACAGAGTTTTCTGAATTCTTCAGATTTATAGAACAGATTAAACCCATTATCTCTAACCATGTTATTAACTTGATCCATATCTGGATAATAAGTTTCGAGCTCTATACCATACCTAGCCCTTATCTGATCCATAACTGTATATGTCTCGGTATGTAGCCTAAGTGTCTCTAGAGTAAAAACTCTTATAGAGGGGTCTATTCTCCACATCATGTCTATAAGAGCTACATCTTCGGCGCCGAAGCTGGATGAAAGAGCCAATCTCGCACCAAATTTGGTGATTGCCCATTCTAATACCTCTTCGGCAGATTTGTTTTCCAACTCAACATTTGCAGCAGCTATATCTTCTGCGGACATAACCAAGTTTGTGTCATCTGACATATCTTTATCTCCTCTTAATAGCAAATTAACCTATAAGCTGACCAGTTCAAAACACATGTATTTCGGTAAACTAGGGTTTTAACAAAAGAAAAACGCCCCTGGTTAACAATGAAACGGGGCGTTACAACCACGAGATTATTGCCCTACTTCTACTTGTTAATATTATTACAGAACATTGAAAACAATTTCACATCCATAACCGAAACTCTATCACAATAGTTTATTTATTTCAAATCCCGTGCCTGAACAAAGTTAACTCAAACCATCTTCATCTTTTCTAGGAGAATAATAAACTTTGTTCGCATAAGACTCACATTCCCATATAGGCTTATGGTGTGCAACACACCACTTAGCATCTTTTTCTGTAACCTGACAATCATCTGGTTTGAATAAGTCTTGTATTACCAAACGAGATGCACCACTAGATACACCGTCAGATAAATTATCACTCGAATCAGATTCACCTTTCAGCATGGCTATCCAAGGTTCTGTAGCAGCTTCATCTTGCCACATAAAATCAAATTCCGCCTCAAGAGCATACTGCCTATCTAATTCTCTATCACCCATATGCAGGTAATAATCAGCTTTAAATTTTTGTTTTACATCTGTAAGTAAGTGTTTATTACAGACGAATTCTGGTTCTATTTCTAACTTTTCCCACATCAAATTTTGAGAGGTTATAGCCCGGTCAGAGGCACTTCCGATTATGCATCCCAAATCTCTTGCACGCCTAACCATTTCTATTGTGACTGGACCAGGGGGATCTCCTGTCTCCAACGTCCCATCTATGTCAAAACTAAGTAAGATTTTCATCTCGCCTGTTTCTTGATCTGCGTTTGCTGTATTTTGGTCTGTATCGGATTGAAGTTTAAGAATCCAGGGCTCTGTAGCCGCCTCGTCCATCCATATGAAATCAAATCCTGCTTCCAATGCAAATTGTCTGTCTAATTCCCTATCACCCATGTGGAGGTAATAGTCCGCCTCGAACCTTTCCTTGATCTCTGACAACACATGCTTGTTAGACACGAAGTCCACCTCTATATCAACCTTTTCCCACATAACTTTTTGAGAACTTATGGCTCTGTCAGATGCACTGCCGATTATGCATCCCAAATCCCTTGCACGTTTAACCATTTCTAGGGTAACTGGGCCGGGAGGGTCCCCAGTTTCCAAAGTGCCGTCTATATCAAAGCTCAATAAGATTTTCAAGGTTGGTTCTCCTAATTTAATAGCTGTGTTTTTACGTAAACCATCGGATTGCAATAAACAGGACGTTGATTACAATAATTCTGAATATTAAAAGTACGGCAATGCCTTGTCAAGATAGAAACGAGACATGGACTGGCTTATAAAAGCCAGTCCATGTCTTTAAGTTGATGAATCTAAGGCAAAGCGTTAGATAAAGTCAAGTACGCTGCACTTCTTGCCGGAGCAAATGCACATATAGCTGTTTCAGCTTTGACATTCACTTGTCTCTTACCTGCAGTACCTCGAAGTTGTTGGATGCTGTCAATGTACATTGCAGTTCTTGTCCTACCAACTCCGAGATTGCCACCTCCGGAAACGAAAGGATGAGGTCCTTCCACGGAGATATCGCCATTAAAAAAGGCGCTCGAATCTCCTCTCCCAACACCATGCCAACCAAATCCTTCTAATGTAAGCGGAAGGAAAAACGAGTAGCCATCGTAAGGATTGAAAACATCGATATCCTTAGCAGTGAGTCCAGATCCTTCATAAGACATTTGAGCAACATGATCCCTAGCGGCTTCAGACTCATCCAAAGTCTCTTGAGTACTTCTAACTGTACCTCCCATTCCCTGATTGTGATTCAACACATAAACAGGTTTCTGTTTCATATCTTTTGCTCTTTCAGTCGTTGTGAAGAGGAAAGCACCAACTGCGTTTACTGGCCTATCACAATCCCAAATCCTACATGGCCACAAAACTGGCCTAGCATTTGCATAATCGTCCTGAGTAAGACCAGAGGCTCCATGCAGGCTATAAAAGCCCCAGTCGTGCATCAATCCGTTCCTATGTTCATTAATTATCACAGGACCCATCATTTCATCCCAGTCAACACCGTATCGATGACAATATTGCTGTAGAGTAATAGCTCCTGTTAACTGCAGTCCGTCCCCGCTACTCCATGGAGCGTTCCACTGACGGTTACCAGCTGCATATGGAGACGCATTATCTCCTCCATGCCTGTATCTACCCTCGAAGTTATTCATACCGTAAACAACCAGACAAACCTGAGTTTTACCTTCAGCCACAGCTTGAGAAGCCATCCCCATCTGTTCACCTATGGCAGGAACGTTGTCAGGTGCATATTGTACGTTTGACAGCTCGGGCATCTGCTCGATTAACCATTGTGCATTTATTCTGCTTAGACCCCATTCTGAATCATATGGGGCATCAAAATAAGGTCGAGAAGGACCCCAGTCCGACGATGCTCCACCAGTGGCACCAGCCCCCGTCTCAGGACACGCCAATATTCCGTCTACTTCCTCGGGTTTAACTCCAGCATCTTCTAAGGCTTGTTTAATAGCAATCAATGCATAAGCCCCGTAAGTCTTATCCATTGAAACTCCATCCCATCTCCTATCAACAGGAGAATTACCCCATCCGACTATTGCTACCTTACCCTGACCATCCCAGACACCGAGGCCTAGTTTATCTCGTCTCCATCCAGTTCCTTCTACTCCTCCAATAGCCATATGTCTCCTTTTCTTATCGAATTATTATTCGTAAACAAAATTTTTCGGTTTATCTATATCAACTTCCATTCGTGGATCAATTGACCAGGAGCTACTTCTTCAAAAGTAACCTCTACAGCCGCACCAACCGGCACTTCCCTAACCGGAGTACCTTCCAAATTGGAATAGAAGTTTATACCAGGGTCATCATCAAGAGTAATTACCGCCACGTTGTATGGTTGATCCGGTATTCTCACTTGATACCTTCCGTCATAAACAACAAAAAAGGAAAGAACATGGCCTTTGCCGCTTGTCTCTTTCCAGCTGAGAGAGTCGGACCCACATAAGTCACAAGCAGGTTTAGGTGGGTACTGTAATTTATTACAGGAATCACAATTTTGAACTATTAACTTTCTTTCGTTAACAGCGTCCCAAAATGGCTGACTCAATTCATCTGGGACCGGGATAAGCTTCGACATAATCTACCTCCGTTAAAATTTGTATCAAACAACAGAACTAATCCGTCTCAAACAAACATATTATACATTACATCACAACATCACACGAAATGCGCGACATAAGAAACGAAAGCCTTGATCAATTAGTCAGGGCTAATTCCATAAACCATCCAGTCCGAAACACCTGGAGTGAAAGCACCAGCCAGGCCTGTTTCGGCCCTGATTGTTACCTGCCTCAATCCTGCCCTACCCTGCAATTGTTGCATGGTGTCCGTTTGATTCCAAGTTCTAGTACGCCCATTACCATTATTACCGCCACTAGAACTAAAGGGATGAGGTCCCTCGACTCTGATATCCCCAGCCCAAAAATCATGAGCCTCTCCTCTTTTTACCCCATGCCACTGTAAACCTTCTAGATAGTATTGAGTGAAAAGAGTAAAACCATCGTAAGGATTACAAATATCCAACTCGCTTGCTGTTAATCCTGAGCCCTCATATACTTTTTTTGCAATGCTATCAGTGAAGGCCTCTGTTTCTTCCAATGTTTCAACCAAGCTCCTCACAACCCCCCTCTGCGAACAATGATTTAATATGTATACAGGTTTCTGTCTCATGTCTTTTGCTCTATCAGCTGTAGTGATCAAATAGGCCCAAGCAGTCTGAATTGGCAAATCACAATCGTACAAATTCATGGGCTTACATATCCATCTAGCAGAGACATAATCTTCTGTAGTGATTTGTAAATCTTCCGGCCTATTCTGATAATAAAACCCTTCCGGAAACATGGATCCATTCCTTCTTTGATTCAATATGAATGGAGCCATTTTATCGTGGTTTGAACCATATTTACGACAGTATTGATCGAATCCAAATGCTATCTGAGGTATCAGTTGCCATCCCCACGGGTTAGTCCACTGAGAAGCACCTAGTGCCTGATCTGCTGCTGCTGCTCCATATTGACCATATCTACCACCTATATTTCCGGTACCTCTTACTACCAAACAAGTCTTTGCAAGTCCGTCTCCAACGGCCTGTGCTGCAACAACCAATGCGTTCGATATGCAAGCCGGACCATGCATTGTAAAAGAAACGTTATCAAGACCAGGAACATTATTGACTATCCAATCGGCGCTAGCCCCATCTAGTCCATCATTAGGGTCACCGTCTGTCGGTTTGTATGTATTAGCAAAATCTTCTGGTATTGGTCTTGGAGCCCATCCTTCTCCCATTCCTTTAGGTGAAGATACGACACCATCCACTTCTTCTGGTTTAACTCCAGCGTCTTCCAGAGCTTTCTGAATAGCCTGTATAGTCAGGTAACCGACACTAGTTTCTAATCTTTCATCCCATCTTCTGAATGTCGGAGAATGACCGATTCCTACTACTGCTACTTTCCCTCTGTGTTCCCAGACACCCAAATCTTCTTTGGTTCTATACATAGACGCTGGTGCATTTTGAGTTACTGACATTTATACCCTCACAAACAAGCGAATTTGGACCTAAATCTATACTACTCGCCATTCCGGGACTTTTTGACCGGTGGCTTCAGTGTCTTGAAATTCTACGCTGACAGTTGAACCTATTACTACTTCATCTGCACCTATTCCTGGCAAATGAGAAAACATTTTAATGTCCGGATCATCTTGAAGTTCTATTACGGCTATATTAAATGGCTGATCGGCTTGTAACAACCTTATTCTGGAATCATGCATTACACAATATCCATGAATCTTTCCCATACCACTAACTTCTTTCCATCCCATACTCGAAGATCCACATGCAACACATTTAGGCTCTGGGGGGAATTGCATACGGTCACATGTTTCACAATGCTGTACAACCAGCTTGTTTTGGTTGCATGCATCCCAAAACGGCTTGCTTACTTCATCTGGAACTGGCGACTGTTTAGGCAAGATAACCCCCAATGGATTTTTAGTCTCTAAATAATATGCTACCCACCACTACTAGTCAATGGACTGAAGGCAAAATTGGCCCGTCTAAACATGTATGCTTTACGCTCACAATTTTATTTAATGTACGATTGTGTTACGAGTCAAAGTAACATCCATTATTTCTCTAGCTAATTTATTGGCATCATGCATTACTCTGTCGTCTTCATTAATCACATCTTTTAATAATATATTGACTGAAGGATCGTCTAGCGAAGCTTCGGGATATATACATTTCTGTCCGACTTTCTCAGGTATATCTCTACAATTAGAATTCAAAATAACGTGGGAACATTTAACATTGGCGATAGCTTGAAAAATCCTGACATGATCTTGAGCACTTAACCCATCTGTTTCATATAGTTCGGTGGCGACGTTACATACGAATAGCTTCGGGACTTTTGATTTTGCAATCGCGGCATCCATCCCAGAAAAAAGAAAATTAGGGATAACACTTGTGTACAGACTACCGGGGCCGAATACTAACAAGTCAGCCTTTTCTATAGCAGCCAAGACACTAGTTGATGCCTCTGCTGATTTAGGTTCAATCCAAACATCTTCTAGTTTTTCAGAAGAATTGCCAACCACCGACTCACCAACCAAAATATCACCACTTACAGTTCTTCCCATCAAAACTATATCGCTTCTATTTGATACAGGCAGTACGGATCCAGCGCTATTCAATAATGTGGCAGATATTTCTAAAGATTTTTCAAAATTCTCTGTGCTCTGTTGAATGGCAGCTAAGATTAAATTGCCTAATCTGTGTCCATAAAGGGATGTGTCTTCGTCAAATTGATACTGAAATAAATGTTTCGTATAACTGTCTGGTGATAAAGCTGTCAAACAATTTCTGGCATCACCCGGTGGGGGAATCCCAAGATCTTTCCGTAGCCTACCCGAACTTCCTCCATCATCAGACACTGTGACTACCGCCGTCAGGTTTTTGGTCCAATACTTAAGACCCATCAATAGATTAGACAGTCCAGTACCTCCACCTATAGCTACTATATTGGGATTCACTGGATCATTCATGGTCGTATCCAACATTAATTCATCTGAGGTCAATAGATTTACTCCAAATCGGATTCATTCCATCAATAGGGCATACATATGGTGGGCCAGCCTGGACTCGAACCAGGGACCTCAGTCTTATCAGGACTGCGCTCTAACCAACTGAGCTACTGGCCCATTACCTGTTTCACAACATCGTCAATTGTCTAAATGATATTCGGTGGACTACTAGATCGCTGATTATGATACTTACCTACTTAGATAGGTGTCAAGGAAATGTACTGTGCTTAACAAATTATACTCGGTTATGTTGACTCCGCACCGTATAATATATAGAATCCTGATAAGGTACGGACAAATAAAAACCGTTTTAGAGGTATGAAGTATGCCACTTACAATTAGTATATCGGAAAAAGCCGCCCGCAAGGCAAGAGAATTCGCTGACAGAGACAGCCTAGAGAGCTTCGGATTACGAGTCGGAGTCAAGGGTGGTGGGTGTTCTGGACTTACCTACACCTTGTCCATAGATAACGAAGCAAGACCAGAAGACAAAGTCATCGAAGAAAACGGCATCAAATTGTTCGTTGATCGAAAAAGTTACGTCTTCCTAGCAGGTACCATACTGGAATATGGAGACGACTTGAATGGAAAAGGCTTCGTTTTCAACAATCCAAATGCCAAAACCACTTGTGGTTGTGGAACATCGTTCTCGGTTTAACCCATAGGTACTAACTTTAATAATTGGTCATTATACGATTCATCTAAATAAATGAGGAGTTAATAAAAAGCCAATTCGATTCGGCACCACACTCCATAAACCCATAAACAAAAGGTCCAACATAATGCATTCTCCAAACAACTTTGGCAATCCTCTCCAAGAATACCGTGATATATACCAAAATAATGCTTTAGCTAACATATCTGGCCATGGCATTCTAAGAATAACCGGGCAAGATGCACTAGATTTACTGAACAGACTGTCTACAAACAAGCTACTAGACCTAGAGGTAGGACATGGTACTTCTACTATCCTAACCACGAACAAAGGCAGGATAATTGACCTACTTAGAGTCATTAATACCGGTCAAGAACTTATATTACTGACTAATCCGGATACAACTAAACGCGTTGTAGAATGGATAGATCTATATACATTTGGTGAAGACATACAAGTAGACGATATCAGTGCTAAAACCAGCCTTTTTTCGATATGGGGTAAAAATGTCCAAAACATACTGGACGAAAACGATGTGACAATATCAACGTTGTATCAAAATGAAAAAATATCTATTGCCGGACAAGAAGTGACTATAATTAAGACTGACAGAGTTGGATTAGAAAGCTTTGACATTCTGTCCGAGATCTCAGCTTCTGATACTATTTGGCTAAGCTTAATAAATGCAGGTTTTTCTCCAGTCGGATCTGATTCTCTAGAGATAGTCCGAATAGAACAAGGGGTCCCAAAACATGGTACCGAATTAGGTGAGGATTATAATCCACTAGAGGCAGGATTGGAACTTCACATTAGTGGCACTAAAGGGTGTTACATCGGGCAAGAGGTTATATTGAGACTAAACACATATCAAAAAGTTCAAAAACGACTAAGAGGTATAGTATTGTTAGATGATCAACCTATAGACTCATTTGACTTGGAGTTAGATGGTAAACAAGTAGGTTTTATAACCTCTTCGGTAAAGTCCCCGATTCTAGGAAAGACATTGGCACTGGGATACATTAAGGCACCAAATACAGAAATAGACCAAGAAGTAAATATTAAATCAAAAAATATGGCCGTTAGAGGGAAGATAATAGAACTTCCATTGACATATAAGTAATCTATCAATAAATCACGTTATTGTATTGACCGACTAAAGCGCAAGAAGTGATATTCCGCCGTCAACCACTATAACCTGTCCCCGTATCATACTAGACTGTTCACTACAAAGAAATAACACAAGATCAGATATATCTGCGGCTTTTATCATCCTACCTGCGGGAGTCCTACTTACTGAATCTTCTATTAAGTTTTTACTGTTTTCAAAACTCCTTAAAGCATCAGTATCCACTAATCCACCGGACACAGCATTAACTATTATTCCCTGAGATGAAAGCTCTACTGCCAAATACCTGGTTAAAGCTTCTAAAGCAGCTTTGGAAACGCCCACAGACATGTAATTAGGTATTACTTTAGAGGAACCTAGGCTTGTAATATTTACTATACGGGAATCTGGAGCCATAAGTTTTGTGGATTCAATAGCACATAACCAAGCTGCTCTTGCATTTATATCTAAAGTCCAATCCCAGTGTTTTACTTCCAATTCCGTAGCCTGTCTTTGAACCCCAGAGGCTGCATTATTAACTAATATATCCAACCTACCGAATTCACGCTGAATAGCATGGAACATTTCTTTTATCTTTTCAGGATCACCTAAATTGGCTCTAATTTTTTTAGCTTTGACACCTAATTGCTGTGCAGCTAAAACAGTCTCATCCGCTTCCTTAGAATGGCGAGCATAGTTTACTACGACATTAGCACCGTCATTAGCTAAGGCTAAAGAGATAGCTCTACCGATCCCTCTTGAGCCACCAGTTACTAACGCTACTTTTCCACTAAGAGACATGATATTTAATCGAATTGTTTCGTTTCTTCATAACTCTATACCACCGTCAACTCTTATAACTTCTCCAGTTATATAATTCGCCTCTTCACTAGCTAAATAACCCACCATATTTGACACGTCCTCAACGGTACCAAATTTATTCTGTGGGATTCTTGATAATATCAGTTCCTTAAATTCAGGATTTAAATCAGCGACTATTTCCGTAGATATATAGCCCGGCGCAACTGAATTGACTGTAATATTACGAGAAGCGACTTCTTTTGCTATGCTCCGAGAAAAGGCTATAACTCCCGCCTTAGATGCAGCATAATTCGATTGACCAGGATTACCTTCTATTCCAACCACTGAAACAACATTTATTACACGACCCCAGCGTTGTCTTACCATATATCGCAACACAGCCTTGGTGCAATTGTAGGATCCCTTAAGATTGGTGTTGAGAACTTCATCCCATACGTCTTCTGACATTCGCATAAGTAAGCTGTCGTGGATTATTCCTGCATTATTTACCAATATATCAACATTACCAAATTCACTTACTACCTGATCAACCATAACGTCCACTTGAGAACTATCGGACACATCAGCTTGTACCGACAATGCCTCAACTCCCATCTCTTTTGCTAAGCCAACTACCAAATCGGCACTTTTTCTGTCGGATTTGTAGTTAATAGCTAGCTTAACTCCATCACTAGCTAATCTGAGTGACACAGCCCTACCTATACCTCTAGAGCCTCCGGTTATAAGTGCGACTTTATTTTGGATACTCAAAATATTCTCCTAATCCACGTTTAATCTTGATCGGACCAAAGTTAAATCTTTTTCTATTAAATCCACTAAATCAAGAGTCAATACAGTTTTGGCCAGATTGACTGCAGCACTTACAGACGTTGCTTTCGATCTACCATGGCCAACAATAGCTACTCCATTCAACCCCAATAAAGGCCCACCACCAACATGCTCAACAAAATTTGTCATGCTATAAAGTGCCTCTATAATCCCGTTTTGAGTAGGATCGTCAGACAATCCAGAAGACCTTATATAATCAAACACAGAAACACCAAGGCCTTCTGAAAACTTCATAAGTATGTTACCAATAAATCCGTCACATACAACCACATCGGCCTTGCCCAAAGGAATATCAAATCCTTCCACGTTACCTATAAAATTCAGACCACTCCGTTGAAGCAAGGGATATGTTTCTTTTACTTGTCTGTTGCCCTTTCCTTCTTCTGAGCCCACACTCAGTAAGCCAACTCTAGGATTCTCAATCCCCATGAAAACTCTGGAGAAAGTAGATCCTAACACTGCATAGTTTAATAACTGTGAGGGCCGGTTATCTATACTAGTCCCTAAATCTATGAGTATTGTCTTCGGAGATAAACCTAAGAAAGGTCCTCCTAAAGAAGGCCTCTCTATTCCTTTAATGTTACCCATTTTCAACACGCCAGCGGCCATTGCCGCTCCTGTGGATCCCATGGTGACAAATGCGTCTGCCTGGCCATCTTTTACAAGATCAGCACAAACAAATACTGAAGCCTTAGGTTTCGATCTGGCCGCCTCTAATGGCTGTTCATCTTCATTTACTACACCATCCGAATAAACACAATGCAAATTTGAAGGTGGATCTGTAGGGAGATATTGAGACATCTTGTCTTCATCCCCTACTAGAATAATTTCCACATTGTTGCTTTCTATTGCCAGCAAAGCTCCCTTTATTATCTCTTCCGGAGCATTATCCCCACCCATGGCATCTACCGCTATTATATATTTTTCCTCAGTAGCATATGTACTCATATAAAACTCAGTCTATCAACCTGCTTTAGGCATGTATAGTGAAGCCTGACCAGTAATAACGTCTTCTCCGTCTATTTTTCTGCAGCCAACACTGCAACTTACTTTATAACCTTTTGTATCCTCTTCGCATTTTACTATCTCACCAAATGTCTCCACATTATCACCTGGATAAACAGGGGCTTTAAACCTCACCTTTAAAGTGCCGTTTTCTATCCAGAGTATGCCGAATTCATTTGTCATCATCTCGGATATATAAGCTAATATTAACATTCCATGTGCAACAATACGGCCATAATGAGTAGCATTTACAGCAAAATTTTCGTCCCAGTGGAGGGGATTATGGTCACCACTGGCTTCAGCATAAGTGTTTATATTTTCTTGTATTACCTGCTTTGAAACTGATGTTAAAACTTTGCCAACTATCATATTAAGCCCCTAACGAATCTTCTGATATAACAACGGTACTACGACCATTAACAACTTGTTCCTCTTCAACACTATCCGTAACCAAAACACCAACGAAATCTATTGTAACAAACCGCCAACCGGATCTTACAGCATTTTGAGTCAGCGTTGCATTGAATATCACAGATTGACCAGATTTTAAAGAAGGAGCAAAAGACATCTCATGAGCTATGTGGATAGCCCCTGGGGGAAGTCCTAATTCTTTTAAGACTCCCCTAAGAGCGAATGCAGCTATCGCCGTAGGTGGTACTAATCTCTCCTCTTCAAACAATGGGTTTGTTTCACCAGCTGACTGAAGGTAAAGTTTAACTTCCCAATCCTGAAGATCGAATATTACAGGTTCCAGCTTATAACCGATCGGAAATTGTTTAATTTTAGACAACCGTGTACTCTCTTGTATTTGTATTGGTAAGGGCATCCAAATTATAATTGCAGGTGCTTCTCAAATCAAGGATTAGGAAATGTGGTACTTTTAGTAGTCATGAACTGCCATACGGGTTGACTTTTACCCGAATATTCAATAGCATCTCGATTGCTAAATCGAGATTGGATTAGAAATTGTTTACTACATTAGTTAAGTTGATTGGTGCGGTGTGGAGAGCTATAAATGATTTTTTGGGCAAGAATGGACCACAACTTTCCGCAGCCATATCTTACTACACATTGTTTTCTCTGTTCCCTCTTATCGTAGCTATAATATCTGGCTTAAGTTTTCTATTAGGACCAGAATCCATAGATGAACTCGCAAACCGGGTAGCTCAGCAGTCTCCTGTTTCCGAAGAAACTATAAGTGAAATCATAACTAGTGCGGTCAATAGTAGAAACATTGCTGGTATAGTAGGTATCCTAGGTTTGCTCTGGGCTGGAACCGCTGTTTTTGGTTCAATACGTAAAGGAATAAATGCCACATGGGGTATAACCAGACCAAGATCCTTTTTGAAGGAACGTTTGGTAGATATCACTTTCATGGTTGCGGCTGCAATTTTAATGCTGATTTCAATTTTTTCTACAGCCATACTAACGTATCTCATGGAAATACTAGAATTCATCACCCGTGAAACTTATGTAGACGGTGCATTGTTGTGGGAAAGATTAGCATCGGCTTTACCACCTACGCTATCCTTCATAGTATTTTTTGCAATATATTGGTTACTCCCAAATACAAAAGTCAAAATAACTGAACCGCTACCAGGTGCCATAGTTGCGACAACAGGTTTCGAAATACTTAAAAATGTTTTTGTTTGGTTTATAGGAAATTCTTCCATATACTCAACCATATACGGTTCTGTAGGAAGCATAGTAGTAGTATTGGTTTGGGTTTACGTGTCATCTATAATACTTCTCTTCGGATCAACAATCACTTCACGTGTTTCGCAATATAGCCTTCTAAAAGAAAAGGAAATAGAAGACATAGTGAAACTCTGAATAAAGAACTTGAGATAGAGGTTGAACAGCAAATTCAAAATTCACAGGTTTTTCGAAATTTACGTATATAATTGCGACAATTTATCAGGGATTAAAGATGACAAATTCGTTAGTTAAGTTAATTTACTCTGCAGTAGTGATTATTTTACTGGTTGTCGGATGCGATACTGGAAGTATCGACCATATAAACACGAATGGAAACACAAGTGAATCCTCTCAACAAAATCCCACGAATCCTATATCAAATCATACTGCTGACAACGCTCAGATCCCTATAGAAACATCGTCAGAAATTATACCGCTTTCCCCGCCGACACCAATGCCCACACCGAAACCAATGTCGACACCTACACCTACACCTACACCTACACCTACACCTATTCCCACCCCTATACCATTGATAAAAGGACTTCCTTCGGTCTCTAAAATAGTATCCGAAGTCAAGCCGTCTGTAGTATCCATTAGAACAGAATCAAACATGGAACAATGTGATTTCTTTTTTGGTTGTAGAAATGTTGAACAAGAAGCTCAAGGCACCGGGGTGTTATTTGACAAGTCAGGGTTAATAGTAACTAACAACCATGTTGTTAATGGTGCTACTGAAATCAATGTTTTTTTAGATGATGGCAGATCTTTCATAGCAAAAATACGTGGTACAGACCCGGCGTCAGATTTAGCTGTTATAGAAATACCGAAAGGCTCTTATGATGCCTCCAATTTCGCAGATCCAGATTCTCTACAAATTGGAGATTGGGTAATCGCGATAGGTAATGCTCTGGCCTTACCAGGAGGTCCAACCGTTACACTGGGCATAGTGGGAGCTCTTGACAGATATATCGACACCGAAGGTGGTAGATTGTTTAACATGATCCAAACTGATGCTGCGATTAATCAGGGAAATAGTGGTGGGCCACTAATTAACCTGGAGGGTGATATAGTTGGTATAAACACGGCCAGAACATCACAAGGAGAAGGTATAGGATTCGCTGTTAGTTCATTCACTGTCGTACCAGTAATATCATCAATTCTAGAACATGGGAAGGTAGTTTTTGGGTGGATGGGAGTTGGAGTCACAGACGTTACTCCAGTAATAGCAAACCAAGAAAATCTATCGGTTAATAAAGGTGTATTGATAACAAGGATAGATATGGCAGGACCTGCAGAAGAAGCGGGAATATTAGCTGGAGACGTGATAACTGCTTTCGATGATATCCCGGTAACCACTGTTAAACAACTGCAAAAAGTGGTCAGAGGATATGACATAGGAATGGAAGCAAAAGTTACCGTATCCAGAGGTGAGGATATTCTATATCTAAATATTACACTTGAGGAACAACCTAGAGGTTCTTAGAAAGCAAACTTACTATCATTCTCTTACCTGACCATCACCAACTATTGTCCACTTGTAAGAGGTCAATTCATTCAGCCCCATTGGGCCCCTAGCATGCATTTTATTAGTACTTTTTGCCACCTCGGCGCCCAAACCTAACCCA
>CAZNWQ010000007.1:3767-28372 GCA_964576965.1 uncultured Dehalococcoidia bacterium | reverse complement strand
TAATGGAAGCTAAGAAGATTGCAGGCATTGCCGAAGCACATTATGCAATGATCGCTCCTCATATGGCCTGCGGCCCTATAGCTGCTTTAGCAGCCATACAGCTCGACACGTGCTCACCTAACTTTCTTATACAAGAAGCTAATCAAGGCACACTTCACCAGAGAATTTTCAAAGAACCAATTGTATTTGAAAACGGATACCTCATACCACCCACAGGTCCTGGTCTAGGAGTTGAATTGAATGTGGATGCTATGAAAGAAATAATTATAGATCAGGAAAGTTCCAAATAAATTAGGGGGTGTTATTTTGGCTAAACAGTCACCTGTTCCAGACGAATTGAGTAAACCGTTCTGGGATGCTGCAAACGAAGAAAAACTTGTTATACAAAATTGTAAGTCCTGTGAAAGATTGCATCATCCTCCAAAACCTGAATGTGACTTATGTGGTTCTGCAAGCCATATGGAATGGAGGGAAATGAGCGGTAGGGGCACAATCTACAACTACGGTGTAGTATTTGACTGCCCTATAAGAACTCTTCAGGAAGATCAGCCATTCAACGTAGCTGTTGTAATGCTGGAAGAAGACCCAGGCATTCAGATGTATTCCCACCTGCCGGGCATACTGGTAGACGAAGTTCCAGTGGGATCAGCTGTGGAAATAATATTCGAAACGACAGGATCTGGACAGAAAGTACCAGAGTGGAAAATATCTGAAAAATAACACCCGCTCCTGAACAGTTGATTCAGGCAGAAAGGTAACGAAAAATGACAACTCAAAATGCTCCAAGTTCAATATATAGGGATAAAGAAGGATTAGGTATATGGGAACACAGAGGTAAGGTAGCAGCCGTAGGCATTGGACATTCACCGACAGCCAGAAGATGGGACGGTCGTCCAGAATCTACCGTGGGAGCTCTTGCCTTAGACGCCCTTAGAAAGGCCATAGCCGACTCTGGGGTAGATCCAGCAGATATTGATGGGCTTGTAATGGACGGAACTACTACTACTGGAGCTCATTGGACGGCGGGAGATCCTATACCACAAGATTTTATAGAATATTTTAATCCTTCATCGGATCCACTTGATGGACTTGCTAAATTAAGCTCTGAATGGATTTTGAAGAACATGCCTGAGCTTACGAATGTCAAGTTCACCATGTACGGTCCAGGTTGTATGTCTAATTCCATAGTCGTAGCAGCTCAAGCAGTTGGAGACGGCCTTACCAACACTTGCTTGGTCTTAAAGGGATGGCATAATTTTGCAGGCAGATATTACCAAGGTGGTGAAAATGCGTTGGATACTGTTCCTGGCACCAAAGGGATTAGTTCAATTTGGGGAACACCTGCTTCTTACGGAACTGCATTGCAGTTTGCCGAGTACTGCAGAAAATACAATAAAACCCATGACATGATGGCGCCAGCCATCGTCCAATGGAAAAAGAATGGTCTTGTATTTCCGGAAGGATTCTGGGCACAGCACCGACCTGAGGAGATAACTGCAGAAGACTACATAAGTGCTAGATGGATAGCAAAACCAGCCAATTTGTTCGATAACGACATCCCAATAATGGTAACTGGAGCGTACCTGTTTACCACGGCTGAAAGAGCACAAGATATGAAACAAAAACCGGTGTATATACTCAACCACGTATCCAGTAGAGGCAAGGCCAGAAGTCTTACTCCCACTTTGGAAGAAGTGGAAGCCGAGACTGCTAGCACTGGTAGAAAGATATTTGAAGGAGCTGGTATTACAGCCAATGATCTCTCTTTTGAAAATATGTACGACGGTTTCGCCCTGTTTCATCAGTTTCATCTGGAAGGTCTGGGATTTAGAGGAATAAAGTTTGGTGAGGCATTGGACTTTTACCAAACAGACATCAGCCCGCAGGGCCAAAACCCCGTTTCTCCTAGTGGCGGGAACGTTGGTAGCGGTAGAACCAGATTCTGGATGCATACCGACTGCATTCAACAGATACAAGGTAGGGCTGGGAAGAGAGCTTTAACAAAAGTTAAACCAGAAATTGGTGTTTCTGGAGGCCCTATGCCAACTGGAGGAAATTTCACTGTCTGGAGTTCAACTCCAGGCTAATTTATTTAGTAGGCTACAACATGAAAATTGACAATGTTGTGATGTAGCCTACTAACCTTTCACAATCTTGCGACTCTTGAACAATGCGGGTTCAACATACCCACTCGCAGATGTCAGTGAATCGTCTATAACCCCCAGCACGGATGCTATCGCTGGGTTAGACAAAAAATGTTCTCTACCCAAAGATTCATCTGCTAATGGAGAATAACCCTCGACACCTTCGTTCTGTTTATCTACAAGTTGAGCTACGCTAAACATAGCATCTTCGATTTCATCCTGAGTTATTACATTGTGCAGCTTCCAATTAGCTAGTATTGCACCATCAATTCGTTCGGTAGCCCTGTCCTTCATTTCTTCTACAGCGTCAAAATTAGCCACACCACTGCAACCTATGCCCCGGTTAACCCATGGCTCTGAATATGCAAGCATGCTATGAATATAACGCTGAACAAGATTCTGTTTCTTTTGATTGTCTGCTACTTTAGATGGATCCAATACTGGGAAGTTAAGAATAGCTTGCCTAGTTACCGTTTCAGCTGGAGAATCTTCCATGCCTCGCTGGATTTCATCCACGTTAATCATATGATAATGCATTGAATGCAGATCACTGGGATAGGGTGCTGGCACCCAAGCAGTGTTACCACCTGTTCGGGGATGATTAATTTTAGTACTCATCATCTCAGCCATTGATCTGTTTTTGACCTGCATACCTTTTCCAATCTTTCCATTAACGTGAACCCCTTTTTGTATGCCAATCTGAACATTATGTAATTCATAGCTTGTATTGTATTTCGCCTGTGTCAGATCATCTCTTAGATCTACTGGACCAGCGTGCATTTGTGCTCTAATTTGTGACCCTGTCCGGTCAAGGAAACCAGTGTTAATAAAAAATGTTCGGCCTTGTGAGGCATTGAGTGACTCGGGTAGTTGCAAAGTCATGCCCAATTCCTCATTCATTATTCCTATAAGAATACTCCCAGATTTAATACCTAAACTATCCTCTATGAACGAAAATATGTTCATTTGCTCTGAGACTTCGTCCGATGTATTAAGCTTAGGAGTAACTTGATATATATATCCCTTGGCACTGTTGGGACCTCTTACAGGCATAACACCGTCTGATCCATAATGTTCACCATCTGAACCTTTATCATGCTTTGAAGCTATAAACGACGTTATCAACAAACCCAGCATACGTTCAGGTATCTCTTCACCATTTAGTTTAACTATATCTGTATACATATGAAGAGAAACATTACGAACTGAGAGTAGGCACGTTCCTTTCAATTTCTGCTCTGTCCCATAAACATCTAGATATGTTTTATCTGAGTTTATAGCTTTTGGATTACCTCTGGAACCATAGGCTTTAAGATCGCCTCTCAACAGCTGCAAATAATTGCGCAATGCTCCAACCATGTCATCAACGTCCACTATAGAGACCGCATCCTCAAAGTCAATTATATTGGTTACGGCAGATTCAACAATCAAATCTTTGAATTGACCGTTGTTTGCATCCACAGTGCCGCCTTCATACAAGTGGCACTGTATGCAAAGACCGTTATCCTCTAAAATGAAGTTTGATATATCGCCGTTTTCGTCAAGATTATAGCCTTTGAATTTATTTCCATCCGTTAGTGATACAGGATCTCCATTTCTAGGATGACCCAACAAATTCTTTATTCCGTCGGTACCTGTAGATATAGAATAGCAACACATGTCCCCAAACTTCATGCCGTTTTCCCACTGCACAATCCATTCGTCTAAAAAGTCATTAGTGGCATCCACAACCATTCTTAATCGTTCCGATCTCTGGGAATCTTTATCTATTTCAGCATGTATATCACTGAGGAAATAGGCATCGTACAGACTTCCCCACCTTGCATTCGCCCCACCTACAACCATACTTGCGTTAGATACTGGTGTTACTAGTTCCGGTCCGTTTTGATCCATCTCCGCATCCAAATTTGGAGTAGTCATACGGAATTCAGGGTTGCTACTAGAGGAAAGATATCCAATCTCTATCAAAAACTTCTCCAACTCACCAGCATCCTGATCTGATTTATCTACAGTTGGTTTCCATCCTGTCTTCCTCTTTTCAACATAGTAATTATCAATGCTACTTTGAATCTCTTTACGTTTATTCAAAAGCGTTTGATTTTTATCGCCAAACTTTTCAACTAATTCGCCCAAAACATTGAACAACGAATCCGCGTCCCAATCAGTATTTTTTACTAATTCTTCCTTCACGAAATCGTACAAAGCATTTTCTACTTCAAGGGTTGAACCAGATTTTATTTTCACATTGACCATTATCTAACTCCGTAAATTTTATTCGGTTGCTTTAAAATTGACACCTTAAATATTGCACATTAACAAAAGTATATCAAATGTTTCAGGAACTCAGAAAGGAAATGCCTTGCAATCTTTTTAACATCAAAATCTCACCCACATGTGTAAATCCATGAGTCAAAAGATTTTCAGTTATAATTTGTGCCGCAGATCTTTCTCCAAAAGGCCTAACAATAAATTGCTTAGCAAGATCAGCCTCCGAAGCTCCAGAAAGATATTCAGAAGTTGACTTCCACACTTCAGTCATATATTCACAAAATTGATCTATGCTGTTTATTCTTATCCCGTTCGCTTCATCTATAGACATGCCTGTACCTTGAGAGATTCGGTCAAGATCAAATTTACGATACCAATCCTGTTCTATCCATACTGTGGGCCGACGTTCTTGAATAACAAATCGTATTAAATTGTCTTCGGTTCTAACATAATGCCACAGATTAAATGCGATATGATTAAAACTATCTGAAGGTATCCAGTGTATTTCTTCTGAAGTAAGCCCTCCTATTGCATCTTCAATATCTCGATGCAACCTTTCAATGTTACTTTTAATCAAATCATTAATGTTCATTATGCATTCTCATTACTCGATTGCATTTTCGTGTCACAGAGATATAAAAACGACAATCTCAGATTGTTTCAATCATTTGACATCATCCGTCTGATTCCATACCTTCGGAACATCTCGGCATGTTCAAATTCAATTCCGTATTTGTCTAGTTGTTTACGTCCCATTTCTTTCATTCTATCTGCAAAGCCATCTTCACCACCGGATTGATCCACATAGTCCTGCATCTGACTTTTGTGCTTTAGAAGAGCTTGTATCTTTAAATCTATCACTGAACTGACGTCAATAAACGTATCCGGTACCTCAGAACCCCAAAAGAAAATTTCATCTACATTGTGCCCGGTCAGGCCTTGTTCAATATGCTCTGGGAAATGCAATAGATCTCTAGCATAAGGAAATACGGCGTCTAGAGTCACAAGGCCTGTAATCCTATGATCACGGTGTATATAAAAAGAACTTCTGAAAGGGTCAGTTGTAAAAACTATATCTGGCTTGAATTTCCGGATATAGTAGACCAATTGGCCTCTGAATTCCCTATTGTCTTCCAGTTCTCCGTCTCCAAACTCCAAGAACACCACTTCGGAAACCCCTATAACTTTAGCTGCCTCACGTTGCTCCTGTTGTCGGGCATTAATGAGGTATTCAGCTGTCATGTCAGTATCTCTACCACCTTTGTCACCATTGGTAGTTACTAAATAATAAACCGTTTTGCCTTCAGATATGAGTCGTGCTGCTGTTCCAGCACATCCAAATTCGGCATCGTCTGGATGAGGTGTAACAACCAAAGCAATATTTACCGGTTCCAATTCGTCCAAATTAAGCCTCCGAATATAATTTTATCAATACACCGTAAAAATTACGCAAAGTCACGGTTTACCAATCTGATACAGTGTACCTTCTACCCAGCCTTTGATTAAATGGTGTGCTATAGCTATCGGTCCAGGCAGAGTCAGAGAATCATTGACACCCTGCAGAGACGCAGCAACCTCATCCCTATGAAACCATCTTATATCCTGCATCTCTTCATTATCCATTTGGATATTCGTGCTATCTGCTTCTCCGAAACATCCAATCATCAAATTAGATGGAAATGGCCAAGGTTGCGAGGAATGATATTTCACGTTTTTTACAGATACACCCGCCTCTTCCTTTACCTCACGCGCCACCGCTTCTTCAATAGACTCACCCTGTTCTACAAAACCAGCCAAAACAGAAAAGCGAGTTTTATCAGTTGACCTACCTCTGGTTTGGCCTAATAAACACCAATCACCAGAATATATAATCATTATTACCACTGAGTCAGTACGCGCATAATTAAAACCCGAGCAGCCGGAGCACTGTCTTACCTGTCCCCCTCTTTTCATAACAGTCTTCGCCCCACATACTCCACAAAAACCATTGCGCTTATGCCAATCTAGTTGAGCCTTGCCTTGAGCCGCCATTGATATTTCAGAATGACCAACAATGTCGGTCAAAGATCTTAGATCAATAAATTCGCTGTTTTCAAAATCTGCCAGGTCACATTCTTCATCAATATTATCCACGGCAAAATGATACACAGATCCCAATATACCGAGGAAAACCGGCTCCGAAATCCGAATAGCTTTCAAATCGTTAAAGGTCAACCAAGTCAGATTAGGTTTTGAAGATCGTGTAATCAGTATTTCCTGGTTTTTGAACAGAAGAAATCTACTGGAAGAATGCTTGGCAGCATCCACTAAAGATTGCTCGTCTCTTCTCTCTGCATCACCTCTGTCTAGAGGATTCCCAGAGTAAATATGTTGATTAACCAATAAATTACCTTTGGGGAATAAGTCTGTTTCGTATATTACATTATGTTGACTAATATTCAAGGATATAAACACCTCAAATAAATATTGTTGATTAAGAGTATTCGTGTGATATTTTTATTGTATCTTGCAAGTAGTGAATTTAATAACAAATGTTGCGTTTAGGTATAGCCCCAAGGGCAGATGAGTGTTATATTATTGGTCGACCAAATAAAGGTGCAGAAATTTTTTTAGTGTTTCACCAAAACATTAAAAAAATGTCATGACAAATATAAGGAATCCTATAAAACAATTAAATTGTAGAAGGATTCTTGATAACCAATTAGGAGGAAGTGAATGTTAGAGCACGATGTATTAGTAGTCGGAGGAGGTCTGGCCGGGTTAAGGGCAGCATTAGAAGCACAGAATGATGGTGCCAACGTAGCAATAATAACCAAAGTGCACCCTGTTAGAAGTCACTCCAATGCGGCCCAAGGCGGGATAAATGCTGCTCTTACTGATAGGGGTGATACATGGGAAGAACATGCATACGAAACAGTCAAAGGAAGTGACTATTTAGGTGACCAAGACGCAATAGAAGTTCTTGCCGAAGAGGCTGGCAGAGCAATAATTGATATGGAACATATGGGCGTAATCTTCAGTAGGAATGAAGACGGGCAACTCGGTACCAGAAATTTTGGAGGACAACAAAGAGCGCGCACTTTTTTTGTTGCGGATTTTACTGGGCAAGCAATGCTCCATGTCATGTATGAACAAATAATGAAAGCAGGAACCCGAGTTTATGAGGAATGGTTCGTGTCATCACTCATAATGGAAAATGGCGAATGTCATGGCGTTGTTGCTATAGAAATGATAAGCGGAAAAACACAACTAATTAAAGCAAAAGCAGTCATTATGGCTTCCGGTGGTCTTGGAAGGCTTTATGAACCTACGACTAATGCTTTAATCTGCACTGGTGACGGCATAGCTTTGTCATACAATGTTGGAGCACCTCTAATAGATATGGAGATGGTTCAGTACCACCCTACCACTCTCAAAAGCAACGGTGTACTGATAACCGAGGCAGCCAGAGGAGAGGGAGCCTATTTGCTAAATTCCAAAGGGGAACGATTTATGGAGAAATATGCCCCAAATATGATGGAATTAGCATCACGAGATGTCGTATCAAGAGCCGAACAAACAGAAATCAATGAAGGTCGTGGAATAGATGGTTGTGTGTTGCTGGACCTAAGGCATCTGGGTCGTCAAAAAATACACGAGAGACTCGCATACATCAATGAAGTCTCTATGGATTTTATAGGAATTGACCTTGCAGAGGCACCAGTACCAATACGCCCTGGAATGCATTATCAAATGGGGGGCATTAAAACAGACGTTGATGGGGCAACCGTGATACCAGGCCTATATGCAGCTGGAGAAGCTGCGTGTGTCAGTGTGCATGGAGGTAATAGACTCGGGGCAAATTCACTTCTCGACACAATAGTTTTTGGTCGTAGATCAGGAGCAGCTGCAGCTTTGTTTGCAAAAGAAAGACCTGAAGTAAGAATCCCGGAATCAAGATTATCCCTGGACGAAGATCACATTAAAGAAATACTGGCAAGACCAGACAATAACGATACGCCGGCAAAAATTAGGTTAGACATGGGTGTCATGATGAATGAACATGCAGCAGTTTTCCGTACCACAGAAGGTCTGCAAGTAGCCCACGAGCAAATAAAACTACTTAAAGAAAGATACAAATCAGTACCAGTACAGGATAAAGGCAGTATTTTCAATACCAACCTAATATTTACTCTGGAACTCGGATTCATGCTTGACTGTGCAGAAACAATAGTAATCGGTGCCATGGAACGTAAAGAAAGCCGAGGAGCCCATACAATGCTTGACTACCCTGATCGAGATGATGAGAATTGGCTAAAACATATCCGGATTACTAGCACAGATACAGGACCTAAGGTAGACTATATACCGGTTAAGATAACCCAATGGGAACCTCAAATTAGGTCGTATTAACATCACTCTCAAATAACAAAGTTGGGTAGACTATATATTCAATCTCACAAATATCGGCAAAAGTCTGCCTGACAAACTGATAGCAGTTTGTTAGGTTTTTGGTTTGAAAATATTTTATTCAATGATATAATTTTGCTGTTGAATTCAAGCAATACCTACCACGCCAGCTTAAGCCTTAAGGTCTCCGAAGGGAGGTCAGGACAATAACAGATAATTTCATCATCCTAGCCTCTATGAACGGGGATTTTCTAGCAAGCAGTGGTAACGTATATGAGAATTTCCAGATGCTGGGGTATGTGTATGCCACAGATCCCCCAGAAGCAGTAAGAACGTTTTTCGATGACCCCCCATTCCCAATAGACTGGTCTGATATAAAATACATGTGGGCCGAACCTCTGCAGGGTTCAGAAGATACTGGCCACTATGGGGACTACGGCAAAATCTATATTGAAGAGTTAATGTCCTACCGAAAAAACATCAGTTGAAAGTCCCCATTAAAGAAAGGTATAACATGCCATTAAACAATCAAGCCAAATCAGTCTTAGAACAGAGGGCTGCCGCGAATATGCCAGCCACAGATACCATATCTCCTGCACAAGCAAGAGTTAATTCCAGATTAAGACCACCGCTAATTGGTCCTAATGTAGCAAAAGAAGAAGATAAACTGGTTACAGGATCCGACGGAAAATTGACCGCGAGGATATTTACTCCGGCAGGCAATGGGCCGTTCCCAGTGTTGGTGTGGTTCCATGGAGGAGGATGGGTAATTGGAGACTTAGACAGATCCGACGGAGTATGTAGAAGTATGTGTGCGAGTGCAGACTGTATCGTTGTGTCCGTTGACTATAGACTCGCTCCAGAGACAAAATTCCCAGGACCTGTTGAAGATTGCTACGAGGCAACAAAATGGATATATGAAAATGCGTTATCACTAAATGGCGACCCAGACAAAATATTGGTTGGGGGAGACAGTGCAGGTGGAAATCTAGCAGCCGCCGTATCTATCATGGCCAAAGACAGGAAAACTCCGAATATCATATTTCAAGTATTGGTATACCCGGTTATTGCCAAAGACTTCACAACCCAATCATATAAAGATAATGGTGAATCTTATGGCCTAACCGAAGACACAATGGTATGGTTCTGGGCTCAGTATCTCAAAAATGAAAGTGATGCTGACGACCCTTATGCAGCCCCTATAAAAAACAAGAATCCCGAAGGACTTCCTCCGGCATTCTTACTCACTGCTGAATACGATCCTCTTAAAGATGAAGGGGAAGCATATGCCAAATTCCTCAATGAGAATTTTGTCAAAACTGAATACATTTGTTATGAAGGTATGATACACGGGTTTTTTGGCATGATAGACGACGTGGATGCCTCAAAACAGGCGATTTCAGACGTCTCCAGGGCCATCAAAAATGCTGTTTCCTAAAAAGCTTTGAGTTAAATCTACTACCTTGATATTGCTGCTGAAAACTCCAATTCCAACCTTATTTCATCAGCTACACTCAAAATAAATGACAGACTAGGCTTCGTTATTGAAAAATCCTCGAACAAAACCGTAGTCCTAGCGACACCAGTTAGAGACTGTTCGGAAAATATTACGTCTGCGTCCCAAGTTATACTGCGAGTTACATCCATTATTGTGATATCCCCTATAAACCTAAACTGATGTGATCCCGTAGAAGGCAACGGCCAGCTTAAATCTTCGATTGACTGGATTTTGAAATACACTTCTGGATATATTCCCGTTTTCAAAGTGTTATTCCGAACATATCTGTCACGCCTAGATTCGTCACTGACCAAAGATTTAACGTTAATCGTAAACTGGGATGAATCCTGAATAGAACCCTGAGCGTCGAATATTATCCTGCCAGTCACCTGCTCAGTTTCACCTATCGCGTCATTCGGCAATTCCAATCTGGCAAGTCTTTCGCGTATCAAGTATCTAGCTGTAGATGTATCAGACAACGAAACAGAAACAAATCCATCCTTAATTACTGTACTTTCAGATGGAACAGATGTCTTAGTATTCATCTGTGGGGTAATGTCAGGTGTAGGTGTAGGTGTCAAAGTCGAAGTACTGGAACAAGCAAACAATCCCACAACAAAAATGCAGGTAATTAACATCAAATTGAATATTCCGAACTTGGTTACAATAGATTTCAAAGTTTCCTGTGCCTCAACTTTTAAATGTCCCAGCAATTCAATGACAATCAAGTAAGTATATGGTAAAAATTAAAAAAGAATCACCATTTAAGCAAATTATATAGTTAGGAGAATGTCGATGCAAATAACAAGAATGTTCACAGGAAGTGACGGGAAGTCTCATTTTGAAGAGATAGACTTACCATTTGAGATAAGTGATGTGGCTCAGCGAACTGATAACGAAGAAAGCCAAGGAATGCAATTCGTTTATCAGCCACCAGGGTTCGTGATAGATATGCATCCTGCTCCCAGGCGACAATATGTCATAACATTACAAGGCCAATCGGAAATTACTATGGGAGATGGATCTTCAAGACTCTTTGGACCTGGAGACGTAGTTCTGGCAGATGACTTAACAGGAGAAGGACACATCACAAAAGTTGTGGGTGACATACCTAGAATATCGGCTCAAATATCAGTGCCCACCTAAACAAATACCTCTGGATGTATATATACATGAATGAAAATGTCTCATGTACAACATAATATTAATAGGATTAAGCGGAGCAGCAGGCGCCGTATCTAGGTATGGTGTAAACCAGTATGTATCCCACCACTTCGGTTCCAATCTTTTAGGGACTTTCTTTGCAAATACAAGTGGATCATTTTTGCTAGGCTTCTTCATAGGAATGATAGCTACCCATACAAATTGGTCAAACGAAATACGCCTAGTAGTGGCAGTGGGGTTCTTAGGTTCCTATACTACCTTCTCAACATTGAGTGTGGATACTATCCAACTGATACAAAAGGGAGAGTTTTATACAGCAGGATTAAATCTGGTAGCAAGCGTTGTTATAGGTCTGCTTGCTGCCATGCTAGGATTATTTGTGGGAAAATACATATAGCTTTATTCTACAAATCAAAACGGCGAAGGCATTTCACCTATAGGCACCTCTATAAGTACCGGTTTTTCCATAGAAATAGCTTCTTGTAGACATTGCTTAAGACCATCGGGAGTATCCGCTCGCATGCCAACAACGCCATAAGCATCTGCAAGTTTCATAAAGTCAGGATTAACGAGTTCTACTCCCAAAGATTTATTATCAAATAGATTTTTCATGTCCCGTTTTACATTGCCATAAGCCCCATCATTGAACACAACTGCAACCACATTGATACCAAACTGCACTGCAGTTGATAATTCCTGAGAATTGAATAAGAAACCCCCATCACCAGAAACACTTATCACCGGTTTATCTGGTTTAGCTACTTTGACTCCAAGTGCAGTCGGATATCCAGACCCTAAATTGCCAGTGTATGAAGATGTAAAATAACTCCTAGGGTGATAAGTAGGAAAATGAGCTCGAGCATAATAAGCCATTATAGTCATGTCGGTAACCACTATACCGTCTTCAGGTATGCCCTCCCTGAGAGCTTCAACAAAGGATGCCTGGGGTTCTACACGAGTTTTTGGATTATTGTTTCTGCTGAAAACAATCTTTTCTAGTTCTTCTTTACGCGATGCCCTAGATTCAGTCATGGATTGGACAGCAAACAAAAGTTGTTCGACTCCCCTTTTGGCGTCTCCCACTATACCCAATGTATTATTATTGTTCCTACCTATTTCCTCTGGGTCAATATCTATCTGTATAACTTTTTGTGAGTCTGAGGGATTAGCCGTATTAAAGCGTGTCCCAACAGCCAAAATAACATCGCACTTGTTAAAGAAATCTCTTAATTCATCTTTACTCTCGCCCGTAGATCTACCCTGTGGTGTACCCAGGCTAAGATAGTGTTTATCTGATATTGATCCTTTACCCTCTGCAGTCGTTAGAACAGGGATTTGTAAATATTCAGCTAAAGAAATAAGCTCAGGAGAAGCATCAGACAAATTCACACCACCGCCAGCCCAAATTACCGGACTCACAGACGAAACAAGTAATCCTGCTGCTTCCTCTATAGAAGATCCATCTATGCTCGGTATAGGCAATTCGTCAGGAATATAAGATCCGACTTCAGCCAAATCTGAAAGTGTTTCAGGAGGAATTTCTATTTCCACAGGCCTTGGTCTACCAGTCCTTAAATGATAAAAACACTCCTTGACTGCATCCTGTATTTTATCAGCATCCAAAACTCTAGATTGCCATTTGGTTATCGGTTTTATTATATCGATCTGGTCGTTTATTTCATGTAGCATACCCACGTCTTTGGATATCTTGTCTCTATTAATTTGACCAGCGATAACCAATACTTGAGCCGATGCAGAGTAGGCATTAGTTATACCGGCTGAGGCATTTTGCAAGCCCGGACCCGGGACTACCATAGAAACCCCGATGTCACCACTGGCACGCGAATATCCATCAGCCATATAGGTAGTAGCTTGCTCATGTCTAGTAGTAATAAATTTCATATCTGGATAATCTAATACTGGTATAACCGCATGATACATTTGAACACCAGGTAAACCAAATATCACTCTAACGCCTTCTTCATACAATGAATTAATCAGGGCCTGGCCACCTGTCATCTCAGTTTTATCATCTGACTTATTTTCCTGTCCCATATTATTTCTCCGTAATAATTTAATCTCTAACTTAGCTTTTCCTCGATGATATTAACATATATACGTGATATTATTTAAGTCGATATAGATGGAAAATCTGGAGGTTATAACTAGGTAAATAAGTCTGATCATAGTACTATGGAAATGAAACGGTTTATCTAACCCTATCCGAAAAAACAAGGAGGGAATCATGAACGGCAACACTGCAATATCAAATATCCTAAAGATGGAAGGCACAGAATATTTATTCTGCTACCCTGCTAACACATTAATTGAAGCAGCGGCAATAGCGGACATAAAACCTATTATGTCTAGAACTGAACGAACTACTGTAAATATGGCAGATGGTTATAGTAGAGCAACAAACGGTCGCAAAATAGGTGTAGTAGTAACTCAAGCTGGCCCAGGAGTAGAAAATGCTTTTGCTGGGATAGCTCATGCATATGCAGAGTCCACTCCGATATTGGTGATTCCGGGCGGAACAGCTAGAAGTAAAATAGGTCAATCTCCTGACTTTGATGCTATGGCTGCATATAAAGGCGTTACAAAATGGGTGTCTCAAATAAACCAGATAGAGAGGATCCCAGAGATGATGAGGCGAGGTTATACCTTCCTGCGTTCAGGTAGGTTGGGGCCAGTTATGCTTCAGTTACCTGGAGACGTTGCAAATGAGCAAATTGATGAAGCCGCCATACAATATAACCCGGTCAACGGAGTGAAAAGTGCGGGGGATCCATCAGATATAACAGAAGCAGTCAAAATATTACTTGCATCCAAAAACCCCGTAATATATGCCGGCCAAGGCATTTTATGGGCAGAGGCTTCAGACGAATTAATAGAGTTCGCAGAGTTAACTAATACCCCTGTTATGACAACAAACACAGGCAAAAGTGCCTTCCCAGAAAATCATTCTTTGTCCATAGGCACGGGTGCTAACACTATGACAAAAATGGTTCCCCATTTTCTCAACAAATCTGATGTGGTTTTCGGAATAGGCTGTAGTTTTACAACAAACTTGGCGTCTATAGCCGTACCAACTGGCAAAACCTTAGTGCAATGCACCGTAGACGAAAAAGACTTGAATAAGGAACATCAAATACAACAAGCAGTAGTCGGCGATGCCAAATTGGTGATTAGACAACTTATTGATGAAGTGAAAAAACAAGCTGGCACCAATGGAAGAGAAGACACGCAGAACATAAGAGCGGAAATTAAGAAAGTGAAAGATGAATGGCTCGCAGAATGGATGCCTCTGTTGACATCAAATGAAGTGCCAATAAACCCATACCGTATTATATGGGATTTGATGAACACTGTTGACAGGTCTCAAACAATACTTACTCACGATTCTGGACATCCGAGAGACCAAACAATTCCCTTTTTCGAAACAACAACACCCAGGGGTTACTTGGGTTGGGGCAATTCCTCACAGCTGGGCTATGGCCTTGGAATAGCAATGGGGGCAAAACTTGGAGCACCAGAAAAACTGGTGGTAAATATAATGGGCGATGCAGCAATAGGAATGGCCGGCATGGACATCGAAACCGCGGTTAGGCATAACATACCAATATTGACTATTGTTCTGAACAACCATGTTCTTAGTGGTTATTCAAGGAATTATCCGGTTGCAACCGAAAAGTTCGGATTTACAAACCTATATGGCGAGTACGCTGACCTCGCAAAATCTCTGGGAGCACATAGTGAAAGAATAGAAGATCCTAACGAAGTAATACCCGGGATAAAAAGAGCTATGGAATCTATGAAAGATGGAAAACCAGCACTAATAGAATTTATGACGTCTGAAGAAAACAACCTATCGAGGTATTGATTTTCCTAACGAAGGGGTTGCCCGTATGTAATATGGCAACCCCTCGTTAGTAATTTCAGGTAAACCACTAAAACAACGTTAATCCACACACACCCAATACGATCATGGTTGTGAACAGTAGCTTGGTAGGCATTGTTTCCCTGGTCAATGGCTCATTCAAGATGTTCCAATATTGTGTACTCAATAAGCCGCCAATGATAAGCACAAACAAAGGTCTTGTCGAGAACAAAGTCGACGCCATAGACACTGGTCCTTCAGCCAATGCTGCTAGCATAAGTATCATTGCCATGGGAGCTGTTACGAATTCAACAAAAATAAACAAATAGCGAGATTGCTTATTGCACCAGAACATTTTGACCTCAAGTATCAGTTTTGTGTGCAATCCTCCAATTGCCAAAACAAAAAACAAACAGAATGATCGCATAGCAAATAAATCCCAAAACTCAATCTCAGATAACGCATATTTGTAAGTCACATTAGCTACAGCGGTCAAAACACTGCCTAACAAAACAAGTAGATAAATTCTTATGTCGTGCTTTTTATTCGACGCATCCGCTGATAAAACACCACTTCTAGCTAATAAGCCGGCACCCAATACCGTTAGTAATATAGAAGAATATTGTATGAACGATAGAGTTTCACCCAAAAAAGAAGTCGCCATAATTGCTACAAATACGGGATAAGTGTGTGAAATGGGTATCACTCTGGAAACTTCCAATTTGCTCATTCCAAAAAACATTGTCATAAGACCCAAGGCCCAAACTATACCTGAGGACAATCCAATAAAAAAAGTAAGCGTGGATGGATTCGATTCCCATGGGTTTATAAGAATCACGAATAACGAAACGATTAATTGGAACGCACCTACACAAAAATAGAATGTTCTTACGTCATGTATGTAACGAGCCAGTAATTTCTTGTCCAGCACTGCTACTATAGAAAACAGAACCGTACTTAATATAGCTAGTGAAATCCAGTGCAAAGTTAACTCCGTCAAGAAATAAGTAAAGCATACATCAAACAGTAACTTAACAAAAACTGTTACAATGACTGCAATAGGAACACATCAAACTAATCTAGCCGACAAAATACAACTCAGGAGTTTTTGCAATGATCCAATCGCAATGGACCGAAGACGGAATAACTCTGGTTGACGTAACACCAGGCAAACTTGAACCAGGTTGGGTTCGATTAAAAGTTAAAGCCTGTGGTATATGTGGATCTGATCTGCATACATATAGGAGGCATCAAAAGGTCAATATAAGTGGCACACCCGGACACGAATTTGTAGGAACCATAATTGACGGTCCAGCAGGGTTAGATGACAGTTTGTACGCCGTAGAACCGTTCGTCTATTGTGGCAAATGTTTAATGTGTTCATCGGGAAAACCGCAATTATGCTCTACCAAAAACATGGCCGGCGGAGCCTTTCCAGGAGGCCTTTCAGAGTTTGTCGACGTTCCAGAAGTATCTTTGCACCAAGTAGATAAAAATGTGGAGCCTCTGGCAGCATCGATAGCAGAACCTTTGGCTGTAAGCTTTAGGGCAGTTAAACTAGGTAAAATGAGCGAGAACAGCCGTGTACTTGTGTTAGGAGGAGGAACCATAGGGTTGCTGTCTGGTCTTCTGGCAAGAGACACCACCAACAACGTTGCTATCACCGTTAGATATCCACACCAAAAGACAGTTGCTGCATCTATAGGATTAGACACAGTATCTGAAAACGACCTTGAGGCTTGGGCTAAGGACAACGACCCAGACGTCATAATAGAAACGGTGGGAGGAGCTGGATCTGCCCTAACACAAGCGGTCCAGCATTGCAGTCCTTCAGGTAAAATTATTGTAACCGGCATATTTCATGAAACTCCACCCATAAATGCAACACGCCTTGTTACGCGAGAAATAGAGATGATTGGATCATTTCTATACGGGACCGACTTCGGCAAATCAGTCGCATTAGTGCCAAAATACTCTAGAGAAATAGAATTATTACAGACTCATCAATATGATCTGCAATCTGTATCAATGGCTTTTCGATGTGCAGACGACAAGAGTAACGAATCAATCAAAGTCACGGTATTGCCATAGCACCGTAACAATACTTTTATATCCTTCAATTACTACAACGCTAGAAATGTCTTAACAAAAGGAATAAGAATCGCCAAAGTAATAGTACTTGCCACAGTACTAGTAACAACTGCGTTGGTTACAAATTTTGGATTGGTCTTGAATTCAGTTGCTAGTATGATCGTGAAAACAGCAACAGGCATAGCATAGGCAATTATCACTACCCCCTGAGCAAGTGGAGTAAGGTTAAACATCAAGGATGTTAGATAAATTAATGGTGCAGACACGAAAAGTCGTAATATCACAGCAATACTCAAATTTATTAAATTATCTAACTTGAATTGATTACCAAACTGAAGACCTAATACTACCAGCATCATAGGAATAGCTGATTGCCCTAGCATTGTTACTGGTTGAGAAATCAATACAGGCAATTCTATTCCCAATGCCCTTACGACAAAAGCCAAAGTAGTAGCGTAAATAGCTGGAATCTTAAATATTTGTTTTACTGCCTCAAGCACATTCATATTGCTATTAGCAACCACAAAGACACCGAATGAAAAACCTATAGTGGCCTGTGTAACAAATATAATCACTCCGATCGCCAACCCTTCCTCTCCAAATGCCAACATCAATACTGGTAAAGCTAAATTACCTACATTAGGAAATGCCGTTGATAGTATAAATGCCCCTCTCATAGTGCCGTCATGCCTCATGATTTTACTTACGACATAACCACTGATAACCAAGACTGTGGTGCCGCACAACACTGTAAGCACTATGCCTATAGAAACTGACGAGGGTATTTCTTGTTCTGCAAGAGATTTAAATATTAGGCATGGAGCCAATATATACAACGTTATCTGGCTTATTGGAGCCGCAGATACATTTTTCCACCTCTGAAATACTCCCGCCACCACCGCCACCAAAAAGACCGGCATTATAACATTGATAAATACGTCTAACATAAAGTATCCTGACCTTCAAAGACTAGTAGATACTCTACGACCCAAAAGGATTTCGATCAATACACTCAAAAAGGAAAGTTAATGATAGAAAATAATCCAGATGCCATTAAGAATGCAGTTAACAGAACAATTGACGAATACAGCGAATCATTGATAAAAACATCAAAAGATATTTGGAATAATCCAGAATCCGGTTTTAAAGAATTCCAAACTGCCAAAAAAATAGCCTCATGGTTTCAAGAGCTAGAATTGGAGTACTCAGAAAATATCGCTATTACTGGCCTTATTGCTACTGTCAAAGGAAAGGCTGGTGATGGTCCCAATATAGCTGTCATTGGAGAACTTGACTCAATGGTGGTTCCTGGCCACGTCAACGAAGACCCAATCACCCATGCCGCACATGCCTGTGGCCATAACATTCAACTAGGTAACATGCTGGGGGTAGCCGTAGGAATATGTAAATCCGGGGTATTAGAACACCTTAGCGGTACTATAACATTCATGGCAGTACCAGCAGAGGAATATATAGAGTTGGAATTTCGCAATGAACTCAGGGAACAAGGTAAATTAGAATTTATTACGGGAAAAGGCGAATTTGTACGACTCGGTCATTTCGATGGAGTGGACATGGCAATCATGACACATGCCGCTAGTACTGACTGGGATCCATCTGGTATAAACAAGGATTTAATGATATCAAAAGGAAGTAACGGCTTGGTCGCAAAGCGGGCTGAATTCATAGGAAAAGCGTCCCATGCAGGTGGAACTCCATGGAATGGCATAAACGCTCTGAACGCTGCCACACTAGCGTTACAAGCAATACACATGCAAAGAGAAACATTCAAGGATGAGGATAGTATTAGGGTACATCCAATTATCACTAAAGGTGGATCAGCAGTTAATGCCGTACCTGATTCGGTTAATATCGAAACTTATGTCCGAGGCAAAACAGTAGATGCAATTATAGGGGCTAATGCCAAGGTAGACAGAGCTCTCAGGGCAGGTGCTCTAGCAGTAGGGGCCCAGGTTAAAATAACAAATTTGGGAGAAATGTTGCCTCTAATGCAGAACGACAACTTAGCATCTATTTATCGGAGTAATGCTGAAGCCTTGATTGGAAAAGATAATATAGCATCAAGACCTTCAGGTGGTGGGTCTACAGACATGGGTGATATAAGCTACATCATGCCTGCGCTGCACCCGTACGTTCACTCTGCTACCGGTCAGAATCATGGGGTAGATTTTGTTATCACAGACTACCCGCTTGCCGTGATAACTGCGGCAAAAGCGATGGCAGGATTAGTGGTAGACACCCTTTGTGATGGAGGACAAAAAGGGAAGGAAATTATCAAAAAAGACAAACCTGAACTTACAATTCCTGAATATGTAAAGCTCACACGCGGCTTCTACAGCGAGGAAACTTTCCCTTAAAACTAAGAAATATCAAAGAATTGACGGGGGTTTTCAACAGTAATAAGATCTATATCTTTTTGTGACGCTCCAAGCTCCAATAATCTAGGCACAACATTCAAACTAACGAAGCTGTAGCCGTCAGGATTATTCGTATCCCGAGCGTTTTCTAGTTCTGGCAGGACAGGTCTCCATCCCCCAAAATCATGTGATACAGTAATTTTATCCGCCATTCCTAAATCTATCAGTTGTTTTATAACGTTAACTCTTTGCTCCCAGTTCAAACTCCCTTGTCGCCCACCAGGAAAATGATCCATTCCAAGTATACATCCCTTATCCACTATTCCTGATAAATAACCTATATCGTCTGTATCGTTACTATGGCCAATACAAACCTTGTCCATCTTTAATCCTTCGTCTTCGAAAATTGCCACCTGATAATTTCCTATTTTCGCCACCGAAGATGTATGCGTTGAAATAGGAACTCCGGTAGCTATTGAAGCCCTAGAAGCTGCGCGTAAAACCAACTCATTATGCTCAACAAGTTTGCCGTCTACGATATGTTGTACATCGGTCGCCACTTTAATCACTCCAGCCTTAACATGTGTCCCCTCTATACCCTCATCTATTTCTCTAACGAAAGATTTTGCCAATTGATCTACCGTACATCCGTTGGCAATGGCTCTGGGTATATCCAACCACAACCCGGTAGCTGGAATTATGTTCATGTTAACTTTATTGGCAACGTCAATCATCAATTTTATATCTCGACCTAGATCCATAGTCGTAACATCTACTATAGTTCCCACACCATTGGACGCAGCCTTGTTCAGGGCATCCGAGCACCGTATCACATCACTTTCATGATCAAATAGATCTGGGAAAACTTGTGGAACGCCGGCAGAACTCTCGCGTATGTGTTCATGCATAAGGGTAAAGCCCAAGTCTTCGACATTTACGGGACCAAGCATAGTGTTCACTGTTGCCATAGCTGACTCCTATAATATAGATTCGGATAAAGTGATGAAAAGTATTGCTTATAATGTTATCCTTAAAATGACACAGGTCGAATCTTGAGTCAATGATTGATTTCTTGTTAAACAACAATTAAATTTGACGACTCGTTCAAGAATGCGTCGAATTTGTATGGCTTTCTTGACCTAATACCATCGTCATTGCAGAGACAGCGTTATATCGGTGCGCAATAAATAATTATGAATAATGAATCAGACATAAACATAACTAAAGTTACTGAAGTTAAGGCTTCTAAGAAATCTATAATTTCATGGGCTCTATATGATCTAGCGAATACTTTGTTCTCATTCAACATAGTATCTATACACTTCGCGTTGTGGGTTGTAAATGACATGGGAGGCACGGATTCCCACTGGGGAATCGCCAATGCTATATCAATGATATTGGTCCTGTTCACTGCACCATTTTTAGGAGCAATGTCTGATCAAACCAAGAAAAGGATACCGTTCTTAACGGTGACCACTTTGCTATGTGTAATGTTCACTTTCGCACTTGGCCAAGGCGGATTATCTACCTCTCTTATTATTTTCATAGCAGCTAATTACATGTTCAACGTTGGTCTCGTTTTTTACGATGCATTATTGCCTTTAGTTTCAACAGAAAGTAATAGAGGTAAAATCGGAGCATTCGGCGTCGGTTTGGGATATGTTGGCTCCTTAATCGGTGCAATTTCAGGGATGTTCCTACTGGAAGAAATTGGTAGAACTGGAATATTTAAATTTACAGCAATATTATTTCTCATTTTTGCATTACCGTGCTTCTTCCTGGTAAAAGACCAAGCAGCCGAGCAAGCCAAAATTGGCTTCTCAACCGTAAAAAACTCTATCCATCAGTTGAAAAACACACTATCACACGTAAAGGATTTTCCAGGATTACCACGTTTTCTAATCGGCAGAGTCTTTTACGCAGACGCTGTCAATACATCGATTATATTCATGGGTATATATGTATCGAATGAATTGGGATTCTCTGACGATGAAGTCCAACTGCTTCTAGCCTTTGCAGTAGTTTCTGCGATAATTGGTGCATCTTTCTGGGGTTTTGTTGTAGACGCTATAGGACCCAAAAGATGTCTTAACATAGTCCTGTTTATGTGGGTAATAGTACTGACAGGGATCTGTATAATACCGTTGTTCAATCTAACAAACGACCTTATGTGGCCCACATCTGCACTTGCCGGAATTGCAATGGGTGGCATATGGTGTGCTGACCGACCTTTCTTAATACGACTAGTTCCTCCTCAATATGTTGATGAGTTTTTCGGGGTATACAGCATGACTGGGCGTTTTGCAAGTATAGTTGGACCTCTTATATGGGTGTTTGTTGCAGAAACAATGGGATTAGGGAGGCCAGTTGCAGTACTAAGTATGTTGATTTTGGTAGTTATATCCTATTTCATATTGAGGGGTGTGAACGACACTCCCCATGACTGGCAGCAAAACATACTGGAAGATGATAGTAATTAGCTAGGGAGTTAAAGATTGGTAAGACCAAATTGGTATGAGACTCATCCACCTGCGTGTACTTGCCAAGCATGTGAAGAAAAAAAACTTATCCATCGCCAACACGGGAAAATTGGAAGAAATGAAAAATGCCCATGTGGAAGTGGTAAGAAATTTAAGAAATGTCACGGCGATTAATCAACGTAATGCACAGCTAAAGCAGGTTGTTTGGTCAAAATAATTCTGTATATATATATTTAATGTCATTCCTCCAAATGATAGAATATATATGCTAAAGGAGTTTCATTTTGCGAGAAGAAATTAACCGACAAGTTGTATTAAAAAGCCGTCCTTCAGGGTATCCAGACTTGGATAATTTCGAACTAATTCATTCTGACATACCAGATATTAAAGACGGCGAATTATTAATTCGAACAGTATGGATGTCTTTGGACCCCTACATGAGAGGGAGAATAAAAGAAAATTCCCAACTTGGTCTGGGATCTACAGCACATCCCCTAGGACAAACTATGCCGGGTGGTACAGTTGGACGAGTTGTCTTGAGCAAAAACCCCAACATCCCAACTGGTTCATTTGTGGATTCACCGTCTGGATGGCAGGACTATTCGGTTTCTAATGGCAGAAACTTGCGCTTATTGAACCCAGAATCCGCACCACTTTCTACGGCATTGGGAATACTTGGAATGCCAGGCCTTACGGCTTACCACGGTCTATTCGAGATAGGAAAACCTCAAGTTGGTGAAACTCTCGTTGTTTCGGCCGGGTCTGGAGCGGTCGGGGCAGTAGTTGGTCAATTGGGAAAGTTGGCCGGTTGTAGAGTTATAGGAATAGCAGGAACAGATGAAAAAGTTAACTATATCACGAACGATTTGGGGTTCGACGCAGGAATAAACTATAAAACGCAGTCAGTTGAACAAAAATTGTCCGACCATTGCCCTCATGGAGTTGACATATACTTTGACAATGTAGGAGGCAGTATATCCGATGCCGCAATAGATTTAATCGCAGACAGAGGGCGAGTTATAGTATGTGGTCAAATATCTCAGTACAATTTACCCGAACAAGACACTGGTCCCAGGAATCTTTGGCAATTACTAAGACATCAGGCCACCATAGAAGGATTTACGGTAGGTAGGTACGCCAATAGATCTGACGTGGCAAGAGAACGCTTAACCAGATTAGTACAAGAAAATAAACTCAAATACAAAGAAGATGTAATAGAAGGATTAGAAAACGCACCTAGTGCCTTTATAGGCATGATGAACGGCCAGAACTTTGGCAAATTGTTGATAAAAGTTTCTGACGAATAGACGTTTAATATATAAGAGGTGAAAAATGAGCGAAGAGATAACTATTTCTAAATTGATACAAAACAGATGGAGTCCAAGATCATTCGACCCAAATAAAGAAATTACCGTAGAACAATTGGCCAGTTTATTTGAGGCGGTAAGATGGGCTCCATCATCTAGCAATGTCCAGCCATGGAGTTTTATAGTAGGCAATAATTTCGATGACACACACAAGGTTATTTTTTCGACATTAGGTGAAGGAAATCAAATTTGGGCTAAGAACGCCCCCCTGTTACTAATATCTGTCACAAAATTGTCTAGAAATGACAGACCGAATAGGTTCGCATTCCACGATGTAGGATTGGCCACGGAAAACCTTCTAATTCAGGCTACGGAACTGGGTTTGCATTGTCATGCAATGGGTGGGTTTTCACCGGACAAAGCAAGAGAGTCCTTCAATATCCCATCCGATTATGAAGCAGTAGCAGCTATAGCAATCGGATATATGGGAGATGTAAACCTGCTGCCAGACGATTTAAAGGAGAGACAAAACCTGCCCAGAGAAAGAAAGCCACTAGATGAATTTGTATACACCAAGACATGGGGTAACCCAGTAGTATGGTAGTATATGGACAAATATATAACAGATATGGAGATCGTTATGGCTCTAACTGAAGGCGATAAAGCCCCAGAATTTTCTCTTAACTCGTCAACAGGCGAGACTCTTAGCCTTTCCGACCTGAAAGGCAAGAAAGTAGCCTTGTATTTTTACCCTAGGGACGATACCCCGGGGTGTACTGTAGAGGCTTGCAACTTCCGAGATTCGATCGAAGAACTTACAGAAGCCGGTATAATAGTATTGGGAGTTAGCGGTGACAGTGTAGAATCTCATAACCAATTCATTGATAAATTCGATTTAAATTTGACAAATAATAAATACAAAAAAAAAATTAATGATATTAAAAATGAAAAAATTAAAAAATCATTAATTGAATTAACTAAAGTTTTTAAAAAAAAATGAAGAAAA
>CAZNWQ010000007.1:0-3757 GCA_964576965.1 uncultured Dehalococcoidia bacterium | reverse complement strand
TACGGTGTATGGGTAGAGCGAGTTAGAGATGGAAAAACATCAATGGGTATAAAACGAGTCACATTCTTGATAGACGAAGAAGGTACCATTGCCAAGATATGGCCTGAAGTAAAACCAGATGGGCATGCTCTCGAAGTATTGGAAGCAGCTAGAAATATTTGAGAATTGAGCCACGTTTAATAATCAGAACTTTCCGGATGCAATGGTATTAATCTTAACTGTTCAACCTTAGACATATTCAAGAATTTCTCGAACTTCGAGTAAAATTGTTCCAAAGTTAATCCCACATTACGCTTAAAGGATTTTTCCGGACCGTACTCTGACAATTCATCCCAATAATTCACTATGACTGAGTCATGGTCAGATATTGATATAGCGTAGGATACGGCCAAAAATCCTAAGTCATATACCAGTACTCTTCCTGTATTGGTTAATAATACGTCGTCTATATCAATAATTTCATTCAGTTGTGTCATTGTTTCAATATGGGATAAATCCTGATATCTGGGATTACTGATAAGTAAGTCTCTAATAGAGTTAATCCTGTAATCAACGTGTCCATTCCAATCCATCCAAGATTCCAAGGCACCAACCCTTGAGGAAGCGTATTCTGAACTGCCTTCGATCAACCACATAGGGCCAAAAGACGGGAGATCGTCTAAAGGCCTTTGAGGTGTATTAATGTAATGTAAAGACTGATAAGTGTGGAAATATTCGTGTGCCATTATTCTTCTGGGATCATCGTATGCTAAAGATGGGTCTTTTATAATGTTCTCTAGAGTCTCTATGTTTTTTCCCCAGACATTATTAGGTATAACAGATATAGATCCATTGTGCATTTTATAAGCAGATCCGGTCATCGCTCCGTTGGTGACGCTACTTTCATTTAATAAGTCGCTTGCCCAATTCACGCAAGAATCTTTTACACCGGGTAGAACCCTCATAAATACACATATATCGTATGTTATCGCCCCAATATCAGAATGTTCATCATGCCACAAAACAAATGCTAAGTAATTTTGCTTGCCACTATATGAACCAAATGATGGCCAGTCTACGGTAATTTCTTTTTGACTGTTTGGGTATTTAGAGGCAATGGCAGATATGGCCAATAAAGCTGTTTCCCTATTTTCCTTTGATACGCCTCCATAATCCAAAATCTCCAAACATATTGAACTGAATGACAGTTGTTCATTGTGTTCACACTTATCACTGCCAGCATAAGTCATCTCAGGCAACAAGTCTCCGTCATAATGAGTAATCTCATGTACCAAAACTGGTGTGGGTGATGGAGTCGGTGTTGGTGTTGGTACTGGTATAGGTGTAGGAATTACTGCAGGGTTAGATGTGAGGCAATTAGTAAGCATTAAACTAATTACCACTAAACTTATTAACGATATTTTTATGAGCATAGTTTCTTCTGTGTATCACATCTATTTATTGAACTGATCAATACATAGTATATAATAACTGTAACACTATAAAATGAAGGCAAAAATGAAAGAATCCCAGAAACCTGTATCCAGCACATCTCATACAGATATAACTTTAGACGAATTAGGTAATATACAACCCGGCTTAGCGAGATTAATGGCTGAAATTAGCGATCGTTACTGGATACTGTATTACGCTGCAAAAGAAGGAAACTGGAAGCTAGCGGCTCTACAATCATCTGAGATTATAAAGGCGTTCCGAATAGGCGAAATAACCAGACCTAAATATACCGAACACTTGGAAGCATACATAAACGGACCAATGGCCAAAATCGACCAAGCTATATCCAATGAAAATTGGGAGACGTTCCAATCAGCATACGAAATTGCTACAAAAGCTGCAAATGGATACCACGTCACATGGAACCACGAGGAAATTGTCTGGCAGCTTCCTGACCAACCTCCCAAACACCTCAACTTAAAGCCCAAAAACACATAATTTATCCCTACACGCAATATAGTGTATAATTGCATACTCGTGATGCGCCCGTAGCTCAGTGGATAGAGCTTCGGTCTTCGGAACCGAGAGTCGCGGGTTCGAATCCTGCCGGGCGTGCCATAAATAATTTGTGTTGCGTAGCTATCAGCACATTATCATGTAAACCCAGGTTAGTGGATAATTGATGAGAATCAAAAAGCTATTAAGGCAATCATTTAAAACCTCGGCTGTTTTGTTCCTACTGTTCTTTTATTTATCAGTAAGCACACCTCAAGGAATTACAGCATTCAAGACAATCTTTTTTATAGCCCAAGTAATACCTAATATACCGATAAAACCATCGGATATTTTTGTAAAAGACCCAATACAAGAAAAAATTAGCTTCCAATTAAACGATGGTCAAGGTTTAGCCGATATATACCGACCAGATGATGATGAGAAACACGCGGCAGTGCTCTTATTCTTGGGAGTGAATCCCGCCGGTAGAACTGACCAGAGAGTAATCAATCTGGGAAAAACTTTGGCAAGAAGCGGAATGGTAGTCATGATACCTTGGTCAGAAAACATGACAAATTATGTTATCGAACCAAGTGAAGTTGACGACCTGATATCCGGATACGAATACCTGCTAAACCAAGACTTCGTTGATCCTGAGAAAACAGGTCTTGCAGGATTTTGCGTAGGAGCTTCGTTAGTAACTGTCGCTGCCAGTGATCAAACAATCAATGACAATGTCTCCTTTGTGAATTTTTTTGGAGGCTTTTTCGACGCCAAAGATTTGATAGTATCAGTCTCTAGTAGAACTAGGTATGGGAACTATGGCCATCAAGAATGGCAGCCAAGCAATCAGGCTGTAATCACATTTGAAAAACAACTAATAAACAGTCTCCAATCACAGGATGATCGAACCATATTGTCGAATTCCAAAGAAACGGGATCAACCGACCAACTGACAAATCTATCCAAAAATGGCAGCATTATATACAAACTTCTGAATAATCCCGACTTCAAAGAATCTCAAAATCTTGTGGAAACTCTATCACCAACTGTGATAAACAACCTCTCAAAGATATCTCCAAGTTCACATTTGAAAGATCTTAATGGTAAATTATTGATAATGCATGACGCGTCAGACAATAACATACCACCAGAAGAATCTCGAAGGTTTTTCGAAGCAGTGAAAGACCAGAAAGACGTGACATATACTGAGTTTGCTTTTTTCAATCATATGGATCCCGGAAGGGAAGTAAGTCCGTTAACTTGGACTAAAGACGTCATAAAACTCTTTTTACATATATACAAAGTGATCCGGATTATCCAATGAACTCAGGAACGTTAACAATTTGCCTCAGTCAATTACTAGTATACCTTGGGTTCCGTCCACAGATATAGTGGTGTCAGTTTTGATAAAATCTGTGCCATTTATTGTTCCCAAAACAGCAGGTATCCCAAATTCTCTGGACACGATAGCTGCATGTGAGAGCGGACCTCCGGAATTAGTAACGACTGCTCCAACAAGCCCAAGGTATGGAGTCCATGGTGGAGTCAGAGCTCTAACAACCAATATGTCTCCTTCCTCAAGATAGCTGGCCTCATCTATTGATTGAAAAACTCTAGCTCTCCCCCTGTAAGTACCAGGAGACGTAGGAATCCCTTTGATAATTTTCAAGGCAGTCCTCTCTTCAGGCAAATTAATTGTATTTTCAACATTTTTTGGCTTTTGCCCCAAATGCAATGGGGGCAATGCAGATCTAAATGCTATTTGCATAGACTTCCTATGGCTGATTTCGATTTGTGATAAAACACAGCCACCTTCCAATGCCTC
>CAZNWQ010000006.1:0-29002 GCA_964576965.1 uncultured Dehalococcoidia bacterium | reverse complement strand
AATACAAGAAACTATTTTTAGGTTTACTTTGTCTAAATTAGAGGGCATGTCAGCTAAATTAACGATCTTGATTGGCCACCGTCTACAGTTATTGACGTTGCGGTTATAAGGTCTGCTCTCTCAGAGCACAAGAATGCGACAGTATCACCTACAGGTTCAGGCCAGCCAAACCTGCCCATTGGTAGTTGATTCTTAATAAAACTTTCCACTACATCTTGGCTATTATTTTCTACAAACCTGTCCCAGCCACCACCAGGAAATTTTATAGATCCGGGTGCTATAGAATTTACTAAAATGTTGTCTTTAGCAAGTGATAATCCAAGGTGTTTAGAGAACGCAATTAATGCAGCTTTTGCAGCCATGTAGGTCATGCCTCCTCCAGATTCTCTTCCCCATATAGAAGCTATATTTACTATTCTTCCCCAATGTCTTTGCTTCATCTCTGGTAGCACTAATCTAGTCAGTCTAACAGCGGACATAAGGTTGAGGTTAATCGTGTTCATCCAGTCCTCGTCGCTAGTCGTATCGAAATCCCTGCCTCCAATAGTTCCTCCTACGTTGTTTACGACTATATCTACTTGCCCAAAATTGTTAACAGATTCTTCATAGAAGGTCCTGACTCCTTGCTCCGTAGTAACATCTGCTTCTATTCCTAGGGCGTCATACCCGTTTTTCTTTAAATCAGACACTACATTTTGCAATTCATCTATATTTCTTGCGCATAGTGATACTTTGCATCCTTCTTTGGCCAAGGACAAAGCGGATTGCTTTCCCAGACCTCTGCTGCCACCGGTTACTAAGGCCACTTTTCCAGATATTCCCAAATCCATGATAAACCCCCATTTTGTATATTTTAAATTGTTCTGTTGATTCTATATTACTTGATATATCAATTCGAGTTAATATTGAAAAAGATCAAGTTATCTTAATTTGGTACTCATAAATTGTTGGTAAAAAAACAACTTTGTGGTAAATTGGTAGTTGTGTCGGTGTGTTCGTTATCGGCATTAGGGATATGAGGAAACTAAACATTTTTTGTGGAGGTTACAATGTTAGATTACAAACCAAATATAGTTTTATCTAATAAAGAGTTCAACGTTATTGGTACTAGACCAATTCGACATGATGGATGGGACAAAGTTACGGGTCGAGCAAGATATGCCGCAGATACTTATCTGCCGAATATGTTGCATGGGAAGATACTAAGAAGCCCGCATGCTCATGCTGTCATTAAAAGTATTGATACTAGTAAGGCTGCAGCTCTACCTGGAGTGGAAGCAGTAATTACAGCAGACGACCTTCCGGATTACTCTGCAAAGCTAATAGATCAGGAAGAAGGATCTATGGCGAACTTTGGGTTTTCCACGAGAAATGTGTTGGCAAGAGAAAAAGCTCTATATCGTGGTCATTCCGTTGCAGCAGTTGCAGCTATTAGTCCGCATATAGCTGAGGAAGCACTAGCTTTAATAGAAGTAGAATACGAAGTTCTTAAACCAGTACTTAATCCAGCGGATGCCATGAAGGAAGATGCCCCTATTCTACATGAAAAGCTTGTTCAGAGATCCAGCGCAGCAGCAGGTGGAGGAGGTTGGGCTGACGACGGGATTGGTGATGGAACCAATGTAGCGAACAGATATGAAATAACAATGGGAGACATTGCCAAAGGTTTCGAGGATGCAGATATAGTTGTAGAGAGGGATTTTCACACAAAGAGAGTACATCAAGGTTACATAGAGCCGCATGCTACTACTGTTATGTGGGGTAAAGATGGTTATGTAACAATATGGACCAGTACTCAACAATTGTTCGGTCATAGAGATAGTACGGCTAAATTATTAAATTTGCCAACCTCTAGAGTTAAAGTGATTCCAATGGAAATAGGTGGGGGTTTTGGTGGTAAAGGTGGATCAAACTATCTTGATCCAGTTGCAGCTACATTATCCAGGCAGACGGGCAAACCTGTCAAAATTGTTATGACTAGAACCGAAGTGTTTACATCCACAGGTCCTACATCCGGCGGCGATATGGTTGTCAAGATTGGGGCTACTAAAGATGGTCGTATAACAGCGGCAGAGGCCCACCTCATGTATGAAGCAGGAGCATTCCCAGGTTCGTCTGTTGGTGGTGGGGCTCGGTGTATGTTCGCACCTTATGAGATAGCTAATGGTTATATAGAATGCTTTGATGTGTTAGCTAATACACCTAAAGTAGCAGCCTATAGAGCTCCGGGTGCACCTATGGCAGCGTTTGCAGTTGAACAAGTTATAGATGAACTTTGTAAAAAATTAGACATGGATCCTATTGAATTCAGATTATTGAATTCTGCTAAAGAAGGAACAAGACAGGTAACTGGACCAGTGTTCTCTAAAGTTGGTTTCATTGAGACCTTAGAGGCTAGTAAACAGCACCCACACTACTCTGATCCTATCGGTACCCCAAATGACGGCATGCTCAGAGGCAGGGGAATTGCTGCAGGGTACTGGGGAAATGGTTCAGGTCCGGCTAGCGCCATAGCAAGTGTAAACCCCGATGGGTCAATAAGCTTGGTAGAGGGAGCTCCTGATATTGGTGGTAGCAGGACTACAGCTGCCATGCATGTTGCGGAAGCGTTGGGCCTGGCAGCCGAAGACGTAAGGCCTTCTATTGGTGATACAGATTCTATTGGCTATAGTACTGGTGCAGGAGGAAGTGGAGTAACTCAAAAAATTGGTACGGCATGTTACTTAGCTGCGGAGGATGTTAAGAAGCAGATGATAGAAAGGGCCGCAAAAATTTGGGAGGTTCCCACCGATGAAGTAGAGTATGAAGGAAATTCTGTTAGAAGTAAGTCTGATCAAGAACTTACGATGACGTTTAAAGAATTAGCATCTAAATTAAATGCTACAGGCGGGCCTATTACTGGTAGGGCGAACTTGAATCCAGGTGGTGCGGGTCCTGTTTTAGCTGTGAATATAGTCGATCTTGAAGTGGACCCTGAAACTGGCAAGACTCAGATACTTAGATACACAGTGATCCAAGATGTTGGTAAGGCAATCCATCCTTCTTATGTTGAGGGCCAAGTACAAGGCGGATCTGTACAGGGTATAGGCTGGGCTTTAAATGAAGAGTACTTTTATAATGATGATGGTCAGATGATGAATCCAACATTCTTGGATTATAGAATGCCAATAAGTTTGGATCTTCCCATGATTGATACGGTTTTGGTAGAAATTGCCAACCCCGGACAGCCTTATGGTTTAAGAGGAGTTGGGGAAGTTTCTTTGGTACCCTGCATGGCAGCCGTAGCAAACGCTATTGAAAATGCTACGGATACTAGAATGACCCATCTGCCAATGTCTCCAGGCCGTGTTTTACACGAGATGTCTAATAAATAATTCCGGGTAAGCTTATATGAGGATAAAGTATGGCAGAAGTATGGATGTCTACTAGAATGCAGAGGTTTGCGGGGGGCCTTGAACGGGTCCAAGTGGTTGGGGCTACTGTGCGACAAATAGTTAACAACTTAGAGCAAGAGTACCCAGGCATGAAAGATGTTCTTTGCATTGACAACGAAATAGATCCTGGCATAGCTGTAGTGATAGACGGTGAAACGGGTAATCTAGGTATGCTAGATAAAGTTAATGAGGATAGTGAAGTTCATTTCATACCAGCCATGTCTGGTGGTTGACTAAGGCTAAATAAGCTTAATAATTCGAGTAAATTAGTGAGGCGTCTCCTACAATGGAACGCCTCACTTAGGTTCTGATGGTTTCTGATTTCCTGTTTAATCTAAACTGCTGATGACAACAATGATTTGTAGCGGTAGTGTTTTAATTATTGTCATTACGATGTAACTATCTACGATTGAATTGTTTTCGTGAATGTCTTATTAGGCAGTGCGTTTTAAATGTTTTATGTAGTATGTTGAATGTTAAAAAGATATAATGGACGTAACATATCGTGTTTTTTAATGTATGGAGGTAACTATGAGACTCGTATTGTTTGGGGATGATTTTAGGTTAGGTGTGATTAGAGATGATTTGGTGGTGGATGCGTCTGATGTTGCTAATAGTATCCAACACTCGTCACCACAGGATATGATGAATAAACTAATTAGTGACTTCGGTAAATATAGAGGCGCCTTAGAGAAATTACAGACTACTGGTAATGGATCCCATATGGATCAGGTAAGATTACGTCCTCCACTACCAAGACCTCCCAGATTGATTTGCATGGCTGTGAATTATATGGAGGATCCTAGTGTTACGGAACGCCCACCAATAAATGCTTTCAATAAGAGTTCCAGTAGCGTTATAGGTCATGGTGACACCGTTGTCTTACCTAGTGACCAAGCCACCATTTTTGAACATGAAGCGGAGCTAGCGTTAGTTATTGGTAAGGATTCTAAGTTAGTAAGGGCAGAAAATTCTCATGACCATATTTTCGGATATCTTAATTTTATAGATGTTTCTTGCAGGGGTACTGGACCAAATGGAAGAGATAGTTTTTTCATAGGCAAATCATGGGACACATTTGGTCCCATGGGCCCAGTATTAGTTACAGCAGATGAAATTGAAGATCCAGATAGCCTACAAGTTAAGCTCAGCGTTCAAGGTGATTTGAGGCAGAATTACAATACTTGTGATATGGCTCATAAGATACCTGAGGTTATAGAATGGGTGAGTTGGGTGAATACTTTAGAACCGGGAGATGTGATTTCTTGTGGCACAAATCATCTTGAACTGGGACCACTTCAAGACGGTGATCGAGTGGAGATGGAAATTAGTGACTTTGGCAAATTGGTCGTGAACGTTTCGGATGATCTAAAACGTACATGGCCAAGGGAAACTCGTGCTCAAAGAGAGGCTAGATTGAATTCATAATTAGTTATGCAGAAGATTCATGGTGAATTGACTCTTGTACGATTCAATTACTGATTGAAAATGTATTAATAAAAGGATACGGAGGTGATGAGTTGGCTCATTTATTGCTAAGAGTAAAAGTGGAAAGTTATGCTAAATGGAGGCCTGGTTTTGATGATAATGCCGGTGCTCGCACAGAGGCTGGTGCCATAGGAGATGCTCAGGTATTCCGTAGCGGAGATGACCCATGGGAGGTTTTGGTTCTTATGGAATGGGATGAACTAGAGAGAGCCAGGCAGTTTGTAATGTCAGGTGCTGTTAAAGATCCAATTTTTACGGATGAACCTACTGTTTACTTTCTTCATGGTGTCTAGTATTTAAAATGGCATAAAGGTATTGAATTATGGACAATTCATGCTTACTGGTTGACCTTGGGACCATGGGGTATATGGAGACTTGGTCCGTACAGAAGTTTATCGCAAAATTGCGATATAGGAATGAATTAAACGATTGTTTGATTCTGGTTCAACATCCTCACACTTACACCTTGGGACGTAGAGGTAAGTTGTCTGATATTTTGGTTGATGATTCATTTTTAGCACTAAACGATATAGTTGTTCATAATGTTGATAGAGGTGGAGAGGTCACATATCATGGCCCCGGTCAGATCATAGCTTATACAATATTTGATGTGAGGAACATGGGTGGCGTTTCGGCATTCGTTAACTTTCTGGAAGAAATAGCCATAGATACGTTAGCTACTCTTGGAGTTAGAGGATATAGGAAAGAAAATTGTACCGGTATATGGGTGAATGATGCTAAAATAGCGTCTCTGGGTCTGAATATCAGTAAGGGAATTACTACTCATGGATTCGCTCTAAATATAAATACGGATTTAACTTATTATCAACATATAATTCCTTGTGGTAATCCTGAGGAAAAAGTTACATCTTTAAGTAATTTAACTGGTATGGGTTTTTCTGAAGTAGATATTAAAGAAACTATAAAAGATCAATTTTCCACGCACCTAGATAGGAAAATGGAAAAAGTGGATTTGTCACAAATATACCTAGACAATCAATAAATAATAATTCGGTGGTTCTATGAAGTACGTGACTAAGTGTGGTTCACTATCTATAGAGTGGGGCAAGAGAACTTACATTATGGGTATACTTAATGTTACTCCTGATTCGTTTTCAGGTGACGGAGTAAGAAATGACGTTGGATTAGCTTTGGAACAAGCATTAAGATTTCAGAATGACGGAGCAGATATAATTGATGTTGGCGGTGAATCAACTAGGCCAGGTTCAATTCCTGTAGATTTGGATGAGGAGAGGCGACGTGTAATTCCTGTAGTCAGAAGTCTGGTATCAAAACTTTCTATCCCCATAAGTGTTGATACTTACAAACCCAGATTAGCAGAGGAGGCTATTGGTGCAGGGGCGGCTATGATAAATGATATTTGGGGATTAAAACACGATATATCCATGGCCTCGATAGTATCCCATAGCAATGTTCCTGTTATTTTGATGCACAACCAAGACGGTGTTGAATATTCTGATTTAATTCCAGATGTAATAGATAGTTTAAGTAAAAGTATAGAATATGCAATTGACTCAGGCATAAGAGAAGAGAATATAATATTGGACCCGGGCATAGGATTTGGAAAAACTCCTTCTCACAATTTACAATTGATAAGAAGACTTGGAGAAATAAAAGCTATGGGATTTCCAGTATTGATTGGCACTTCTAGGAAGTCCACTTTAGGTTTAGTTTTAGATTTACCAGTCGATGATCGTTTAGAAGGTACTGCAGCAACGGTAGCAATATCGATAGCGAATGGAGTTGATATTGTTAGGGTACATGATGTGAGAGAGATGAAGAGAGTGTCCTTAATGAGCGATGCCATTGTTAGAGATATGATTGCGTAATTAGGTTGTATTTATGGTTCTTGTTTATTTGTCCATAGGTTCTAATCTGGGTTTCAGATATGGCAACATACGCAGTGCCATTTTAGAGATAAATAAGTTTGCTTCCCTCTTTGCTATTTCCTCAGTGTACAGTACCAAGCCTGTAGGTTTCTTGGCGCAGCCATATTTTTTAAATTTAGTTTGTTCTATAAAAACCGCTATGGATCCACTGCAATTGCTAGAACGTATTAAATCGTTGGAATCTTACATGGGTCGTGTTCCTATATTTAAGAACGGTCCGAGGATTATAGATATCGACATCTTATCCTATGGTGACGTTTTAGTTGATTTTCCCCAGTTGCAAATACCACACCCTAGAATGCACGAACGTAATTTTGTTTTGACACCCTTGGAGGAAATTGAACCCAATTTCCTCCACCCATTGTTAAGAATTACAGTATCGGATCTTTTAGAACAGCTTCCTGATGCAGAGGAAGTTTCCAGAATTGGGGAAACTATTCAAGTAGATCTGAAGGGATTAGATTAGGGATAGCATTTGCTATAGGGTATTTTTGATCACATTCAGAACATTTCAATGTTCCTGTAATCACTTCCACTTCATCTTCTTCTTCAATATGAAGTAATAAACTATTTTTGCATTCTGGGCAGGCTAGTATATCCAATATATCTTTTTTCATATTACATTCTCACTATATATTAATTGCCAAATATTTTATTTGCCGGATAAACCTTGTATGAAAAGCGCATTAAGAAGATCCGAAAGGAAGAATATCAAAAGTCCCAGTATGAGTGTAAGGTTTATGCCTGTAGACATCCCGTAAAGCCTTGTTATAACGTTGCCTTTAACAATACTTTCATCCTTGGTATCACTGTTTCTAGTGGATCTCCATCTCCTCCTGGCTATCGTAAACATCCAAGTTGCTAACACTATTTTTGTTGCTAACACGGCTATGTATGTTGGGGTAGTAGATGGATCAGTAATCCTATCAAATAGTAACAACGTCCCACTAGCAATGAGTATTACTATACAGGTACCAATTATGCTTCTGAATTGTTCTGCTAGTGCTATTAACAATGGGTTGCCAGATTCCAAAAACGTTTTTTGTTGTGGTCTAAAAACAAATATGTAGAAAATACTACCCCCCAGCCATGTTGTGGCTGCTATAGCGTGAGTCCATTTCACGGTGATCATGAATAATTCGTTAATATCCAATATTCAATTGCCTACTGACGTTATATGTTGTTTGAAATTGTTACCTATCATTAACCTGATAGAAACCAGATCATTTTATATCAAAGTTTTTCTGGGTACCATACTATATAAAATGATTGTAAAATGTAGATTATTCGATAGCTCTGTTTATGGTGTAAGGAGTAGCGATGAAGATAACCGATATACAAGTAAATGTATTAAAACCTCCAGAGGACACACATTTAACAAGTTTGGGTGGTGGTTCAGGTAATTTGTTATATCAGATACATACTGACGAAGGTATAACTGGCATATCAGAAGGTAGCAAAGGTTTACATTTCTCTTTACATAAGGCGTATGTGAATGATGTTATTAAGCCGGTTTTGATTGGATTAGATCCATGTCAACCTAGGAGAATATGGGAAATATTATCTCTGGGTGATGGCCAAAGGGCCTCCAGGTTTCCTTCGAGGATAGTAGGATCTATAGACGTAGCACTTTGGGATATTATGGGTAAGGCCGCGGGAATGCCTATATACAAATTATTAGGTGGGGCTGCTAGAACTGAGATACCATTGTATTGGAGCAGAGGGAATGGATGGACAAAAACGCCTGAAGAGATGCTCAGTGAAATTCAAGAGGGATATGACAAAGGATTTAGGGCTTTCAAAGTTCGTATGGACTGGCGGGAATATCGGCAGGATGCGGATCCCAAAAAAGATTTTGCTATATTTAAAAAATGCAGAGAGTGGTTGCCGGATGATTGCGAGTTAAGCTTTGATGCTAACAGAGGTTACTCTGTACCGACGGCGATTGAACAGGGGAGAAAGTTTGAGGATTTAGGAATAGCTCATTTTGAGGAACCTTTGGCGCCGGAAGACCTTAACGGACTTAGACAGGTTGTAGACGCTTTGGATTGTGCTGTTTCGTCTGGAGAAGGAGAAACGTCTTCATGGAAATTTAGAGATTTAATTCAAATTGGTAACCCAGATATACTGCAGCCAGATGTATTAGCAGTAGGAGGGTTGTCAGAAATGATAAGGGTTTTTGAACTCGCATCAGTTCATCATAAAATCCTTATGCCTCACAGTCCTAATGTCGGATTTAACTCTATGGCTAGTTTACACATTTATTCTACAGTGACCAATGCTGTTAGACCGCATGAGTATTCCGAAGAATTTACTGGTCCACAGGAACAAGTGCAAAAATTGTTTAAGGAACCGGTAGCAATAGAAAATGGTGTAATCAAACTACCTGACAGACCAGGTTTGGGGCTTGAATTGGATTACGAATATCTTGAAACCAGAATAGAACAATAATTCAGTAGTGTTTACCCTTTATTTATTTGACTGAGGCGGGTTCATATGATATAGTCGGACATTACCCGTAATGCCTGAACATTTGTAATATTGTAGGGGAAGCTTATACCAAAAGAATATAGAATAAATCAACGGATCAGAGTTCCTGAGGTCTTAGTTATAGATGACCTTGGAGAGCAGCTCGGGACGCTTTCTATAGCGGATGCTATTCAACTGGCTAGAGACAAGGGATTGGATTTAGTTGAAGTCGCACCTGCAGCGCAGCCACCCGTGTGTAGATTGTTGGACTATGGTAAGTTTAGGTATATACAAAATAAGAAAGAAAAAGAAGGACGAAAAAACCAAAAAGTTAATCTTCTGAGAGAAGTGCGATTTAGACCAGGAATCAGCGGACATGACTTAGAGGCCAAAACACGTATGGTAAGAAAATTACTTGGTGAAGGGTCGAAAGTAAAGCTCACAGTTATGTTCAGAGGCAGAGAAATAACTCACCAAAGTATAGGAGTCGAATTACTCCGCAAAGCAGCTGAGACCTTTAAGGAAGAGGCCAAGTTGGAAAAAGCACCCAGTATGGAAGGCCGACGACTTAGCATAGTGATCGCTCCTCTTGGTCAAAAAACCAAAAGTGATAACGAGAGAGAAGTGGAGACAGTCACGAATGCCTAAATTAAAAACTCATAAAGGGGCCAAATCCAGATTTCATGTTACTGGATCCGGCAAGATTTTAAGAATGAAAGGCCATAGGAGCCATTTGAGACGTAAGAAACCTATGAGAGTTCACCGTCTTTTTCATCAGAAACATGAAATCAGTCCAGCAGATGTCAAAAGAATTCATAAGCTTTTGCCTTACGTATAGATTTGGAGTTTTCAAGTGTCAAGAATTAAACGGGGCGTAACTGCTCGACATAGACATAAAAGGCTTCTTCAGATGACGAAAGGTCATCGAGGTGGTCGTCACAATTTGTATAAAAGAGCTAAAGAGTCATTACTTAGCGCTTTAAGTCACGCATATAGGCATAGAAGAGAAAGAAAAGGAGATATGAGAAGGCTCTGGATAACTCGTATCAATGCTGCTGCTAGAGAGTGCGGTATGTCGTATAGTGAATTCATGAGTGGCCTAAGCAAAGCTAGTGTCTCCGTAGATCGTAAGATACTAGCTGATATCGCAGTACGAGACTCTGGGACTTTTGCGAATTTGGTTAACATAGCCAAAGAAGGCACTACTGTTGCTAGTGCCTAGTTTCTACTGGACGCAGCTCTAAATATATTGCTTTATAGATTACGTGTTGAAGTGTTGTCGTACTTGTCTCTTGATTGGCTTCTTCTTGTCTAGTCGTCGTATTAATGTTTGAATAGCACAATAGATACGCGTGACGTCGTGCCAGTATCAGTCGTTTACTTGTAGGTTTTCGCAGGTGACATATTGTTGTTCTTCAGATCAAAAACCAGACCAATAATTTTCGTGATATTGTCGCTCGTGATAATGACGAGTAAGGGTTCACTTTATTTAACCCCCATAGAAGAAGTATCTGCTCCTTATCTATTTTCTTTATCGGACTGGGAAATTCGCAACATATTTAGTAAGTGGTTATATGAGGTTAAAGTAAAATTTAATGATCCTGATATTTTGTTAAATGCGGATCATTTTGTATATGACCATCTCGAGGCATTACACGCTGAAGAAAACAACATTAATGATTCCGTAGATTACGAATCTAGGGAAAATATAGTGCATGATAAAGATATCCAATTTATCCGAGAATCCTTGGAGGACATTATTGAAGGAAAAGTATCTGAAGTATTAGGTGAAGAAAATATTGGTTATTTCCAACCCTTGAACGGATTCGAGATTCATTTTCCACCAGTTGACATTACGATACAAGAACCTCCTAAATTGTTAGTCGTTTCCCCTAGAAATCGAATCGATCTTATTGAAACAGTTTTACTGAAAACGGATGTGACTGTGGATCAGATGGTGGAATTAGAGGATGTTATTACCAAGCAATTCGACCTATCTGCGTTAATATTGGATTTAGGCGGTATAGCTACTTATCCATCCATATTACCGCCCCGTAAATCCTTGGAATCCTTTTTGATTGTCACTGCACACGAATGGTTACATCACTATCTATTCTTTAAACCTTTAGGCAGAGAATATTGGACAGATTCCACTATGACTTCCATAAATGAGACCGTAGCTAATATGTTCGGAGAAGAGATAGGCCTTAAAGCTTACAGGAAGTTCCCGGAACGAGTTATTTCGGATTCAACGGAAAATTCTTCAGCCATCACCAATGAGTTTGACTTCAGAAAAGAGTTGCATAAAACGAGAAAAAGAGTTGATGATCTATTGAATCAAGGGCAAGTAGAACTTGCCGAAGTATATATGAATGAGAGGCGAATAGTTATAAACGATAATGGATATTATATTCGCAAACTTAATCAAGCTTATTTTGCCTTCAATGGTACTTACGCAGATCATCCTGCTTCTGTCAGTCCCATTGCTTCTCAATTGGATCAGATAAGGAATGCTAGTGATTCCTTGTCCGATTTTATCGATAAAGTAAGTCAAGTTTCCACTCATGCAGAATTCTTGGATTTGGTTGATAGGCACGAATAAGTTCAGATGTCGGGAACATTTTCCTTATAGATGGTCATAGAAGACATTTTCAATTAAAGTGTTGATTAATTATGATTAAACTTAGACGTTTTATAATGTTTATTTTATCGAGTTCTCTGGTATTTTTGTCGTATGGTTGTTTCTCGGATCATCAAGAAACTGATGCACTTCAGGTAGCAATCGAAATACCAGTAGGTATTCCATTTCATTTAGAAAGACTCTTGGATTCCTCAGATAATCTTGGCAATTGGCACATCGTTTCGGCTCCAGAAAGTTCAAGTTTTTATAACCAAGAAATTCTCTTAGAACAACCAGTTGTAGTTCCAGACGTACCTGGGATATACCAGGTTTCTTTAAGACAGTACTCGAACGATGAAAACAGTTTGATTCATCAGGCGTCTATAGGAGCCACGGTTTGGTTTGATGATGTTGCTAAAGATGCGGGTGTTTTAGGAGGACCTGAACAAGATTTTAAACAAGGATTCGGACCTGGGACTGCTTGGGCTGACTATGATAGGGACGGAGATATTGACTTATATGTGGGTTCAAAGAACCAAAACATCCTCTATAAAAATCATGGAGACGGAACTTTTTCCGACGTGACGAACAAAGCCGGCGTAAATGGCGAATGCAACACCTACGGTGTGGCATGGGGTGACTATGATAATGATCATGACTTTGACCTTTACGTGGTTTGCCATAGTGATGACCAGTGGTCTTCTGTAGATCACAAAGCCTATGAGTCAAATTTGTTGTACAGGAATGATGGTGACGGGACATTCTCTGATGTTACGGTCGAAGCCGGTGTAGGGTATATTGCGCATGGAGCAAGTGCGACTTGGGTAGATTACGATTCAGATGGGCAGTTGGATTTATATGTGGCCAATTACGGCATATACGGTGAAAATAAACAGGGTTGGGGAGATCCCAACGTTTTGTACAAAAACAGAGGCGACGGAACTTTTATAGATGTTGCTAGTGAAGTAGGGATAAGCGGAGAACAAGGATTGCTTACCTACAGATGGGCCGGAGGTAAATTAGTTCAGTCAGGTATGACGTTTTCTTCACTGTGGTTTGATTATGACAACGATGGAGATCAAGATATTTTAGAATGTAATGATCAAGGGGTTAGCCCGTTGTACCGAAATGACGGTACGGGCTTGTTTGAAGATGTGACCAAGGAAGCCGGGCTTTTTGTCCTAGGGGAGTGTATGGGTATAGATTCCGGGGATTATAACAATGATGGTTGGTTGGACGTGTACTGGACCAATTACAATGACAATTATCTCTGGAACAATAATAGAGATGGCACTTTTACTGAAGTGGCATATGACTTGGGTGTGGGAGACCATAATATTGGTTGGGCTACTGGTTTTATAGATTATAACAACGATGGGTTTTTGGATATTTATGTTACGAACGGACTTGTAGGGGGAGCTGTAGAAGATGGAGCATCTACCGGTAAGTCCATAAACGAACCTAATGTTTTGTATAAAAATGACGGAAATAGTGGTTTTACTGATGTAACCAGATTATCAGGCATAGGTGACGGGTTTGTAGGCAGAGGTACTGGAATAGGAGATTTCAATGGAGATGGATCTGTAGATATATATGTGGTTAACAACAACAACAAAAACCGTCTGTACAAGAATAACATTGGTCATTCAAATAATTGGGTAATAATAGATTTGGTGGGTAGTGAGAGCAACAGTAAGGGCATAGGGTCACGGATAACGATATCAAGATCTAATGTAGATGAAACATACAAACAGGTTTTCGAGATAAAGGGTGGTACTGGATATCTGGGAGGCAATGGCACTCAACTTATTTGTGGTTTGGGGCAATCCGATTCTATAAAATCCATTACGGTTGACTGGCCAAGTGGTATTGTTCAGACGATTAATGATATTGATGTGAACCAAACGATATCAATTATGGAGAATGGTTCATATATCTCATCAAACCAATAATATTACTTACTTTTCGTAGTTATATCTGAGAGAACAAAAAATGATTAAGATTTCATACGTTAAACCATTATTGGCAGCACATGTTTTAATTTATCTGCTTGTTTTATCTGGATGTGATAACAAAGATATTCTTGATGTTAAATATGATGATATTAAATCAGATCAGATTCGATGTGATCCCCCTGATAAACTCCAAAACATACCGGTAGATATTTATGTAAACCCACAGAATCTGTTGGACACATCTTGGCTAATGGATCGTAGATATGATCAAGTTGGTAACTCATCCGATTTTGAAGTATTTTGTGCATTCTATTTTACAAATGTTTTGGAACGAACGGGTATAGATTTCAAGCATAGAATAGTAGACGATGCGGGGAAGACATATAAACCGGTTCATTACGACCATGGTAATGGTCTAGCAGTTGCTGATGTAGATTCTGACGGTTTACATGATATCTATTTTGTGAATCAAATCGGATCGAATCAGCTTTGGAGAAATTTAGGACAAGGTCAATTTGAAGACATCACTCACTATGCTGGAGTTGCCATGGACGATCGGATAAGTGTTGCAGCATCTTTTGCAGATATAAACAATGATGGGTTTCCAGATCTTTATGTAACGAGTACCCGATCCGGTAATATGTTGTTCCAAAACGACGGTTCAGGAAAATTCAACGACATTACAGAGCCGTCTGGACTAGGACATAAAGGACATTCTTCAGCGTCGGTTTTCTTTGATTATAATAGCGACGGTCTTTTGGATCTTTTCTTGACTAATGTTGGCCAATACACGACAGATGAAGAAAGATATACCGAGGTATCAGAAGGACTAAAAGATTATGAAAGCGGCAAGTACCATTTTTACTCTGGTTTTCCGGACGCTTTCACTGGTCATACAAAACCAGAAAGATCAGAGCACAACAAGTTGTTCAAAAATGTTGGGAATAGTGTTTTCCTGGATGTTACTCAAGAGTCTGGTTTAATAGACCATACTTGGTCTGGAGATGCGACTGTTTTAGACGTTGATCAAGATGGTTGGTTGGATTTGTATGTTTTGAACATGCAGGGTAACGACAAATACTATCGCAATATTTCAGGCATGTATTTTGAAGAAGACCCCGCAATATTCGGTAAAACCCCTTGGGGATCTATGGGAGTTAAGGCATTTGACTATGATAATGAAGGCTCTCCAGATTTATATGTAACGGATATGCATTCGGATATGAACGAAAACATAGAACCTTCGAGGGAGAAGTTTAAGTCAAGAGTTAATTGGTCAAATCTGTTTTTAATGGATGGGGGTAACAGTATATTTGGTAACGCCTTTTATAGGCAGTCTAGACCAGGGTTTTATGAAGAAATGTCTGATGATTTATCGCTAGAGAATTATTGGCCTTGGGGCCCGAGTGTTGGAGACTTAAACGCTGATGGATATGATGACATATTTGTCACGGCTAGTATGAATTATCCGTTCAGATACGCAGTCAACAGCATTTTTTTGAACGAGAAAGGGGAAACGTTCAGAAATAGCGAATTTATCTTAGGGATAGAGCCCAGACTTGGAAGAAATACAGCAACGCCTTGGTTCGTATTAGATTGCTCGGAGCATGATTTTGATCACCAGGATTGTGTGAAAGGTAACTTGATAGATCACAACGTAGTTTGGGGGGCGTCTGGTTCTAGATCCTCTGTGGTCTTTGATATAGATTTGGATGGAGATTTGGATATAATTGTGAGCGATTTTAATGGTATGCCAATGGTTCTAAAGAGTAATTTGAGTGATGAAATCAAAGTGAACTATCTTAAGGTTGATTTGATAGGTATTAATTCCAACGCAAATGGAATCGGTTCGACGGTAAAAGTGTATTCTGGAGGGGAAGTATATACGAAATTCATGGATGGAAAATCAGGTTACTTGTCGCAAAGTATATTACCTCTCTATTTTGGTCTTGGTGAATCTGCGGAAGTTGAAAAAATAGAGATTTATTGGACATCTGGAGCGCATCAAACAGTTTCAGGCCCTGTAGAAACCAATCTCAGTATTCAGGTTGTTGAACTCGCCGACTAGTACAATAGTTTGATGTCCCTGCAATTTCTTTCATTACTCCAACAGGTAGTAAATGCCCAGATTTTATTGAACGGTCAGGGACCTCTATGATATTATTCTAACAGTATTTGCTTAGGCAGTTGAGGGATATATTTGGCTTCTCCCTTGTTTCAAAGGACTAGCGTACAAGTTTTCGACGTGTTTAGACGTAGGATATCGAATTCTTGGCTTGCGAAAACATTAGAATCTACATTAGATTTGAGTGACGACGGAAAATTGTTTGCAGTTAGTTTGGTGATAGCTGATGATGAAACCCTTCAAAGGCTAAATTTGGAGTATAGGGGAATAGATGAACCCACTGATGTTCTCTCTTTTCTGCTTTGGGATGATTGTGATAGCACCACAAATATTTCTGGAGAATTCGTCTATCCCGCAACAAACTTCAAGAAATACGGGGAAATCGTAATTTCTTATCCTAGGGCGATTTATCAAGCTCGGCAGAGAAAGAATACTGTAAAGTCAGAGATTGGGATGTTGATGGTTCATGGAATCTTACATCTTATGGGATATGACCACGACAGATTTGATAATGAGATAGAAATGTGGTCTAGGCAAGAGGAACTACTTGCTACTTTGAAACTATAGGAATGGTGATTTTGGATCAGGTTTTATATAGAAAATGGCGCCCACAAACACTAGATGATGTTATAGGACAAGAACATATAACAAGAATTTTGCATCAAGCTGTTTTACAAAGCAAAATAGCGAATGCCTATCTGTTTTGTGGACCTCGAGGAACAGGTAAGACCAGTACTGCTAGGATTCTAGCCAAAGCTATTACTTGTGAGCAGTCTGTAGGTGGCGAACCATGTAATAGTTGTAGAATTTGTATCAATGTCAATGAAGGCAAATCCCTAGACTTGTTCGAGATAGATGCAGCTAGTAACAGAGGAATAGACGACATCAGGGAGTTACGCGAGAGAGTGAACTTTGCTCCGACAGAGTCTTCTCATAAAGTTTATATTATAGATGAAGCCCAACAATTAACAGATGCTGCTAACAATGCATTCCTAAAAACATTGGAGGAACCTCCTGCTCATGTTGTGTTCATACTTGCAACTACAGAGCCTCAAAAAATTCTGGGTACTGTTGCATCTAGGTGTCAACGGTTTGATTTCCACAGGATTTCTCAAGATCACATACTGAAAAGATTAACTGACATAAGCCTTAAGGAGAAGATAACTATTGAATCATCTGCTTTAGTTTCTATTGCCAGGAATTCTTCCGGGAGTCTGCGAGACGCGGTTAATCTCTTGGAGCAACTAAGTGTATCCAGTGACTCTAACATAAGAGTAGAAGATATTAGAAATATATTCGCAATAGGTGATGATTCTGTGGCCCTAGAATTCGTACAGTGTTCTTTGTCAGGGCAGGTCAAAGAGGCTCTTTTGACTATAAATGACATATCTGAAAAAGGTTTAGACATTCATCGGTTTCAAAGGCAAGTAGTAGATCATTTGAGGAACCTACTTTTAGTAAAGTCTGGTGTTGACAATATAGTAGACCAGGCGCCTGAGATTATTACTAAGATAAAAAGAATCGCTGAATTGGTGCCCTTGGAGCGTATTTTGCGAACGTTAAAAATATTTGAATCGGCTACTCCAAATATCTATGGACCCAACACACTATTCATGGAGACGGCTTTGGTGGAAAGTTGCATAGATGTCAGTGAAAAAGTTTTATATACAGATGAAGTTTCAACACACAGTGAAATCACCGCGACAGAATCATTACTGCCAGACGCGCTTCACGAAGATCCAATAGAGGATAGTGGCCAAGAAATACAAAATATTGAAGCAACATCCATAATCAAAGAACCAACTGAACATGTTGACAATGATGTTACTAAAAATATTAATAATGTTCGTGAGACAAGCCAATATAACACAGAGCCGTTGGAGGATTTATCAGAAGAGATTGAAAACGTCAGTGATTCTATTCAAAATATTCAAGAACCAGTATTAAAAGTTTCTAATATCAGAGACAATGAACTAACCGAGTCAGATTGGGACTCAATAAGGTCGGCTACTAAACACTTAAAATTTAAATATAATATAGGATCCCTTTTGCTGGGCACAGAAAATAGATATATTGAGGATGGAACACTATTTTTGGTTTTCAAGACTCGTCCAAATTTGGAACGGCTTCAGGGTGAAATAGATAATCCAGATGTAAGAAGATCACTGATTGATATAATAGAGAAGTCAACTGGAGTAAGGTATGACTTGAGTTTAGTTATGATGGATCAAAAGGAAGGTTATTCTAATGGCCCTTCTGGGCATTTGGTCCAAACGGCAAGATCCCTAGGTGCTATTATTGAAGGGGAATCAGAAGAGGAGAAGTAAGTATGAATAAAAACATGTTGCGACAAGCCCAACAGCTTCAAGCTAAATTGGCTAAAGCTCAAGAAGAATTGGATAATGCTGTAGTAGAAGCAACAGCTGGTGGTGGGGTCGTAAAAATTGTTATCACTGGGAAACTCAAGATTCAGTCTGTAGAGATTTCTCCGGATGTGGCTGATGATATTGAAATGTTGCAGGATTTGGTTATGGCGGCAACAAATGAAGCTATTGATAAAGCCCAAGATCTAGCTCAAAAAAGCTTTAGTTCTATAACGGGCGGAATGAATATACCAGGGCTTACATAGCAAAGAGAGGCTGAATTAGGCGATGAATTATGAGTTCCTTCCTTCCGTTGCGGCTCCTCTGTCCAGATTAATACAGGAATTTAATAGGCTGCCGGGCATAGGCCCTAAGAGTGCCCAGAGGTTAGCGTATTACTTGATCAGGATGCCCGAAGAGGAGGCAAAATCCCTTGCTGAATCTATATTGGCAATTAAAGACCGAGTTATATTCTGTGACGTCTGTCAAAATATAACCGAAAATAGTCCGTGTTATCTTTGCTCACACGACAGCAGAGATAAATCCAGGATTTGTGTGGTAGAGGAACCATTGGATGTCTTATCGTTGGAACGTACACAGGTTTATAAAGGTACATATCATGTGATTCATGGGGTTATTTCTCCTGCGAGTGGTATAGGCCCTGAAGATTTGAAGATTAGAGAACTGCTCAATAGGCTTAAAGACGACTCAGTGGAGGAGATCATTCTTGCGACTAATCCCAGTTTAGAGGGTGAGAGTACCGCGATGTATATTCATAAATTGCTTTCACCAATTGTCAATAAAATCACAAGACTAGCGAGAGGTTTGCCTGTTGGGGGAGATCTAGAATATGCCGATGAGTTGACTTTGAGTAGGGCGTTAGATGATAGGAAAGAGATTTAATATCAATATATAGTATGAGTAATACAGAAAAAATTTATAAAACTCAGGGAATAATCCTGAGGCATTATCCCCTAGGAGAGACCGATTATATACTTAGTTTATTTACACCAAACAGAGGAAAAGTCAGGGCTATAGTTAAGGGTGCAAGAAAATTGAAGAGTAGAATTGGAGGTCATGTGGAACCAGTAATGTTGACCTCATTTCTTTTGACAAAGGGCCATAATTTAGATTTGATCAATCAAGCTGAATGTATAGATTCGTTTAGGATAATACGTGAAGATTTAACAAAGCTTTCTAAAGCGCTATACATATTAGATTTAGTAGATGCCATCACCAATGAAAGTCAGTCTAATAATGATATATATTTGTTGCTGTTAGATACTCTTAAAGATTTGGCAAATGACAGAAATGACAATCTCATACCTTATTTCCAGATAAAATTGCTAGGTTCATCAGGCTTTATGCCTGAACTCTATCAGTGTGTCAATTGTGGAAAAGAGATAGTTATGAATGCGCACAGATTCTGTCCTGATAGAGGGGGTGTTATATGTGATTCTTGTAATCCGTTCAACGTCAGAATCTCTACATTATCCTTAACCTCATTGAAAGTGTTGCGTTTTTTCCAAAGATCTGATTACAACCAAGTTTCAGCTTTAAATATAGATGGAGACACTAATAAAGAGTTACAAGATTTGTTGTATGCTCTGCTCTTTAGTACTATTGGCAAAGAACTTAAATCATATAGGTTTATTAATGATGTTGCGGCAGAAACCGTCAATAGTTTAAATGGTGTCTAGATGGAAAGATTATGACTGACAATATAAACGAGGGAATCTACATAGCTGGAGTCGGGATGGGATTAGTATTCTTGACACTAGTTGTTTTCATGATCATACTTCTTGTTCTGAATAAAATATTTCCAGGAGAAGAGATTACTGACGAAGTTGATTCCACTGCTGATACAAATTTGGAATCCACAGCATCAGTTAATGATATTGATATGAATTACACTGGTCCCTTGGATAAAGGATTGGGGTCGAGGATAGCTGCCATGGCGGTTGGACTGTATCTAACCATGGAAGAGGATAAAGTTGTCACGATAGCAGATGCCTCTAACGAAGTCGAAGGCAGGGCTTGGAACAAGGAAAGTCAAAATTCGTTTTGGAATAGTCAAGGTTCCAGACCAACTGCCTACGGTTCCAGAACATACAAAGCTTATGACCCTAAAGGCATAGGAGGTTCTTAAACTATGCCGGAGGATATTTTTGTAGCGTTTTCTGACGTCACTGTGAGTGGCTTGGCCATGATAGGTATATCTTTGCTCATGATGTATTTGGGTGTTGCCCGAAAGTATGAGCCATTGCTTTTGGTTCCTATTTCAATAGGCTGTTTGTTAGCTAACTTACCAGGTACAAAAATTGCTGACGATGAAGGATTCCTAGGTATATTAAGAACTGCTGGACTTGATAATGAATTGTTTCCATTGCTTATGTTTCTGGGAGTTGGGGCATTAACTGATTTTACGCCTCTTATTCAAAGACCTGTTACAGTTTTATTGGGGGCTGCTTCACAATTTGGAATATTCGCGGCTTTGATTCTAGCTTTATTGTTAGGTTGGAGCGTCGAAAATGCAGGTGCTATAGGTATCATTGGATCTGCTGATGGCCCGACTACAATTTACGTAGCAAGTAAATTAGCTGGTGAGGGCTTACTAGCTCCTATAGCAGTGGCAGCTTATTCCTATATGGCAATGGTTCCAATAATACAACCTCCAATAATGAAACTTTTGACTACAAAGAAAGAAAGGATGGTTAAGATGTCTTACCCATCCAAATCAGCTTCCTACAAAGCCAGAGTTTCATTTCCTATTATTGTCATTATACTTACTTCCCTTATTGCTCCTGAGGCAACTCCATTAGTTGGGATGTTAATGTTTGGAAACTTACTTAGGGAGGTTGGAGTTGTGGATCGTTTAGCCAAATCTACTCAGAATGAATTGATAAATGTAACAACTATATTTTTGGGTTTGACGGTTGGGTCAACGATGAGTGCCGACAGTTTTTTGGAAACCAGAACTTTGGGAATTTTTGTACTAGGATTGGGAGCGTTTACTATCGCCACTACTTCTGGACTGATGTTCGGAAAACTCATGTATTATGCTTCCAAGGGGACAATAAATCCTTTGATAGGAGCTGCCGGAGTCTCGGCAGTGCCAATGGCTGCAAGAGTAGCACATAGAGTTGGTCAAGATGAGGATCCAGATAACTGGTTGATAATGCACGCTATGGGCCCTAATGTGGCAGGGGTTCTAGGATCTGCAATAGCTGGGGGCGTGATATTAGGAGTTTTAATGTAAGAACTCTACATTGGAAATGAATGAGCGTTCATTGAATTCCTGATGAATTGGCCAAACTTGTTTAATATGTTGATTTTTAGCTATGAGATTCTCTGAAATATATACAGGCAATTCACCTTCAATATCCTTTGAATTATTCCCTCCAAATACGGATAAGGGCATCAAAGAGTTGGAGGAACGTTTGCCTAAACTTATATCGTTATGTCCTTCTATCATAACCGTAACCTATGGGGCTATGGGTAGCACCAGAGAGAAAACTTTGGAAATTGCTTCTATGATCAAGAATCAGTATGGAGTCGATACTGCCCATCACCTTACTTGTGTTGGTTCCAGCAATAGTGAAATAGAAAAAATACTAAATGAGATACATGATAATGGTATAGAGAATATAGTTGCATTGAGGGGAGACCCTCCTAGAGGACAAGCATCTTTCGTTAAACCTGAAAACGGATATGGTCATGCCAATGAACTGGTGTCGCATATAGTTAATCACGGTGGTTTTGGCATAGCTGTAGCAGGTTATCCAGAGAAACATATAGAAGCCATGGATTTGCAAAGTGATTTGACTAACTTGAAAAACAAAGTCCTTAACGGTGCGAACTTAATAATAACTCAACTCTATTATGATAACGAAGATTTCTACAGATTTGTTGATTTATGCAGGTCGTTAGACATCAATGTGCCAATAGTCCCAGGATTGATGCCGATATTGAATACCGATCAAATAAAAAGGATTACTAGCATGTGCGGAGCTAGTATACCTGTGCAATTACTGAAGAAACTTGAAGATGCCTCTAGTGATCAGTCTAAGGTTTACGAAATAGGAATAGAGCACACTGCTAATCAGGCAATTGATTTGTTACAACATGGAGTTCCGGGTATACACTTCTATGTGCTAAACAGGTATTTTCATATTGCAGAGATAATGGATAGAATAAAACCTGATTTGACCATGAAAAAATGAGGGACTGATAAAAAGGTTCTGTATAAATTCAATCAAACTTCGACAGTTCTATTATTTCTACCTCTCTATTATTATCCAGGTCTAATGTGGCTACCGTCCCCAACATAACCTTGTTATTGGGCCAAGTTGGGCTTCCTGGATTCACGAACAGTATTCCTTCATGCTCCTCTACCATAGTCTCATGAGACATTCCAAAATGTACAATATCGACTTTTTCACCAAACAGTTTTTCCATACAGTCTGACATAGAAAGGTCTTTAGGAAAGGCTTTTTCTATGGTCCCTGCAAGCACTTCCATAGCGGACGCACCCGGTATGGAAAGTTCGTGTACCATTCCTATTTTGTAACCCTCAACGCTAACAACTCTTTTGCCCTGAACGACTCTATCATCGTTTTCGAACTGAGCATACATAGAGCCCTCGATAGCAGTAACTGGAGCTATCTCTTCCAGCATGTCGAGACATCTAGGTATTATAATGTCCCCTGCGTGTAGAATCATATCTACTCCATCGAATGCCTTTTTGATATTAGGAGATAGTTCTGCGGAGGGAACCTGGGTATCTGCTATAAGGCCTATTTTCATTTATGTAATCCTTTCAAAGGAACTAATATCAGGTTTAACCTAGTTGCTTTCTATTTACTAATGCGAATTTTATTATCAGTAGGAGTCGTAGTCAACATCATTCCTTATTCACTTCGTTATTGAACTCTAGGATACACACTGATAGAATCCGACTGTTTATGGCTCGTAACGGGGATATAGCTCAATAGGGAGAGCGCGGCGTTCGCAATGCCGAGGTTGGGGGTTCGATTCCCCCTATCTCCATAATTTAGATCATATGATTAAAAAGCTCTTTCATTATTCGGTCTGTATTTATTTGACGGAACAAAATCCGTTTTGACAATACTACGGGGTTCGTTGACCCAGATTTCCCTATCAGGATGCATTCCTGCTCCATATTTTGCAGATACAGCTGATCGGCGCATTCTATTGAGCAATCGGGTATTTGCCACTCCTATAGATGGATGCATACCGTCGTTTGATTGAACGACTTCGTTCCAGTCGTCCTTGCGGTTTTTGAAAGTTGACTGGTTAGATAACTCAGTACAATTAATCTCGTTAGTGTTTAGATCCACAGTGATTTCATCACCGTCTTCTATCAAGGCTATTGGGCCTCCTAAGGCCGCCTCTGGTCCTACATGACCAATTACTAATCCCACTGATCCCCCAGAAAATCTAGCATCTGTCATGAGTCCAACTACTATACCTTGTTGTCTGCAAAGAGTTGTAATTCTAGATGTGGAATCTAACATTTCCGGCATACCGGGGGCGCCACTTGGTCCTTCATAACGAACTACAACCATATCATGATTTTTGAATATGTGAGGTTCATTTGATAAAGAATTTAGTAGTGAATGCTCACCGTCAAAAACTCGTGCTTTGCCAATGAAAACATTGTGTTCTAAACCACCTTCTACTCCAGCTAATTTTAATACTGCGCTATGTTCTGGAGAAAGATTGCCTCCCAAGACCCTCAACCCTCCAGTCTCTTTGTAAGGAGTTTTAACACTATATATTACTTTCCCATCTGGGGCAGGGGGATCTAATCTGTTTATCTGCTCAGAAAGGGTTTCTCCTGTGCATGTAAGAGTAGAACCGTTCAGAAGCCCAGCATTTATCAACTCTTTAACTATGACTTGGACACCTCCATGTTCATCAATATCTACCATCGAATAGTTTCCGAAAGGCCTAGCGTCTACCAGTACAGGTACAATGAATTGGGATAGATAATTGAATTCTTCAGGTGACATAATATCGCTCGAGAAGTCAGCATATCCGGCTGCCCTTGCTATTTCTGGAGCATGTAGCAAAACATTAGTTGAACCACCAATAGCCATCGCTACAATCACAGCGTTTCTTATAGAATCTCTGTTAACTATGTCTCGAGGTGTAACTTGCGTGTCTATAAGATTAGATAGGTAGCCCACTAGTTCGTTTGGGAACTGACGAACTCTTCTGGGATCATCGGAGGGTGGAGAAACCATATGCAATGGTTCCATGCCCAATACCCCTAAGAATGTTTGCATCGTATTGTATGTGAACATTCCCCCACAACTACCGAAACCTGGACATGCTTCTCCGGCTATTCTCCTCTTCATGTCTTCATCCTGATCCCCTGCGACTTGGAATCCAGATATGATATCTATTCTTTCTCCCGTAACTGAGTCTACACCTGGACGGATTGTTCCATCTGACATCATTATTGCAGGTCTGTTATGTTCTAGTATTCCTGCCAACGTTCCTACGGGCGGTTTGTCACATGCCACCACTGCTATGGTGCCTTCTAGTCCACTGGCACTTAAGTGTTCACATACTGAATCATGTGTTACCTCGCGTCCAATTAATGAATAACGCATCTCTTTAGTACCGTTTCTCATACCATCTGAGGTTGCTATAGTATATTCCGGTTGGATCAATCTCATACGAAGTTGGTCTTTGTTTTGTCCAATTTGTAAACGGAGAGAGCGTTGGATTGCTTCAACTTTTTGTTGGACACCCAAATAACATTGGGAATCCCCCTTATTTCCTATAACTCCTACAGAGGGCTCGTGAATCAGATCCATGTCTGTTCCAAGTTCCCTTGCAATGCCAAATGTTTGAGCATTTCTCCCGGGATTGTTATCTATAAGAACTGTTTTAGGTTTTCTCAAATCAGGCGCTCCACTAACTATGATGACTAATCATATCATAGAACAGAGTTCGCTCTAAATAAGTCGAAGGGACAGATAGTTTTTGTTTCTGGTTGGTAATTTGACTAAAACAATTTGACTGGTTCGGTTTCATTAATCTCGTATTGACTACTATCCATCATAGATATACTATGTCGCTGCGCAAGATAATCTTGTTAGGAGAAGTTAATGCCTAGAATAGGACCAACCGAATTAATAATAGTACTAGTCATAATACTCATAATATTTGGAGTAGGACGTCTTGGAGAAATTGGAGGAGCCTTAGGTAAGGGAATCCGAGAATTCCGCAGGGGACAATCAGGGGACGCCGATGATAATGCTGTTGAAGCGCCTAAGCGTACTCGGAGATCTAGAAAAGATAAAACATAGTTAAGCGCACGGTTTTTAGAGAAGGCTGAAGATAAATAGTTTGTTTATCTCGTCTTCTCTTCTTTTTTGTCTTTACTTCCCAGTCGAGCTAATTTCGCTAGCACGATACCAAATTCATACAATATGATTATTGGGATTGCTACGAGACTTTGATTAACAGGATCGAATGTAGGTGTTATTATAGCCCCCAAAATGAATGCTGCTACTATTGCTATTCTTCTTTGTCTGGAAAAAGTTTTCGGATGTACAACTCCTATCTTGCTTAAAAAGAACATTACCAAAGGGGTCTGGAAAGAAACACCGAGCCAGAATAATAAATTAATTACTAAATTTATGTAGTTGCCAACCCTTATCATAGGTGTAGCTATATCAGACCCGAATGTCATGAGAAAATTAAGAGCTGGGGGCAGTAGTACCAAGTACCCGAAGACACATCCAGCTACAAATGACAATAGCGTTCCAGGTAGCAGAGCAAAGAGGTACTTTTTTTCCCTAGAAGTTAACCCCGGGGATATAAAAAGAACCATTTGGTACAAGATTATAGGTATAGAAAGAGCCATTCCTCCCATGATAGACACTTTCATAGTTATACCTATCATTTCGGTTATCTGTGTAAACACTAACTTGTTTTCTGCTAAAGATTCGAATCCTTTGGCTGGGCCCATAAGTAGATCGAATACCATAGGGTGAAATATAAAAGCTACGACCGTGCATATTATTACTGAAAGCGTGCATATGATCATTCGCTTTCTGAGCTCTAATAAGTGCCCATTAAGGGTAAGGCTTTTATCTTGAGTCGGGGGTTTTTCTAGCATTTATATCAGAGTCCTCGTCAATGTTGGTGAATTCAGCAGGTGGCTGATCCAGTGGTTCTTCTGTGGATAACAACGCCGGTATATCGTTAGTGGTTTGCCTAATTTCCCTGATTATTTTACCGATATTTCTTGCCATTTCATTCATGCGCGTGGGTCCTAGTATCAAAAATGCGACTAAACCTATTACTAAGAACTCTGCTGCGCCAATTCCCAAAAAGTCCAATATATTCTCCGGTTTTTATTAATAACTTATTTTGCTATCTATAGCATGATTCCATGACTTTGCAAAGGCTAACTATAAACTATTGTTAATGGAGTGCCAAGTTTGTGGTCGAATCATGTGCCCATATGCTCTGTTCTAAATAGGCAGATATCATTCAGGCAGCATTTTTCACAAAACGGGTCGGATTTAGTGCAAATTCTTGATGCATGTTCGTCCAGGAGAGCATGATACTCGTTGAACATTGAGACATCTTCATCCAAATTGTCCATGAAGAACTTCTGGTAGTTCTGATAGTGTTCATTCTCTATTGATATTCCGATTCTCTTTAATATCCGTTTAGTATAGTTGTCTATTACAAAAACTGGTTTCTGGGCAGCATAAAGTATTATGTCATCTGCAGTTTCGTCACCTATGCCGTATATTGAAAGTAGTTCGCTTCTCAATGAATCTTTATCTTGCGTCAACAGATTATTAATGTCTCCCTGATGTTTTTCGAAAACATGATGGACAAATGCCTTAATCTTTTTGGTTTTTTGATTAAAATATATTGAAGCCTTTATGAGTCCTGCTAATTGTTCTTCGTCGACGTTTCTAAGACTTTCTAGATTTAATAAATTGTTTTGTTTGAGGAGGTTTATACTCTTATTCACGGCCTCCCAGTTTGCTCCTTGTGTGAGTATTGCACCTATAACGATTTCGATATTGCTTTCTCCGGGCCACCAGTATTGGTGGCCGTGATAATTTAACAGTCGCCTATATATATCCGTCAATAATGTATTCAACGATTTCATGGTTCTATTATAGAATGCCGATCATTGTAGATACAAAGAGTAAGTGCATGATTTGGTGATAAAGTTTGTTAATAATACTATATGGGATTGTGTCAATTCCCAGATTTAGTTAAAATGAATTTAGATTCAATTCATTCCTAAAATGTCCTACTAAGGAGTTGTGATGGAATATCCAATTATCTCAAAACCAAGTACCTATGATAATGGTTTAGAACCCAATCTGGCGGATTACGAAAAATCTGTACAGGATTTCGACTGGCAGGAGATGCGCAACCGTTTAAATGGTTTGCCAGGCGGCGGTTTGAACCTAGCACATGAGGCCATAGATAGACATGTGGATTTGGGTAATGGTAGCAAGGTTGCAATGTATTGGGAAGGTTCGAACGGAGAAGAAGAAACATATACATTCAATGATATGAAGGAACAATCAAATAAATTCGCCAATGTGTTATCAAAATTGGGAATACAAAAAGGTGACAGGGCTTTTATATTCATGGGTAGAGTGCCTGAATTGTATGTCGCCTTTTTCGGAATACTTAAGGTAGGTGCTATTGCTGGTCCTCTGTTTTCGGCTTTCGGGCCGGATCCGGTCAAGGATAGATTATTGGATAGTGGTGCAAAGGTTTTATTGATTACACCTGATTTACGCAACAAAATTAGTAATATATTGCCTGACCTTCCAGATCTGGAACATATTGTAGTCATCAACAAAAATAATAGGCATGAGAATCCTTTACAAGACGGAGACGTGAGTTACGAGGCTGAAATGGAATCAGCTTCTGCAGATTTTGAAACAGTTAATACAAAAGAAGAAGACTATTCAATAATGCATTACACCTCTGGAACAACAGGGAAACCTAAAGGAGCTGTTCATGCTCACATCGCAGCACTGCAGCACATGGCTACTGGTAAGTGGGCTTTAGATCTGCATGATGAAGATATCTATTGGTGTACTGCAGACCCAGGTTGGGTTACCGGAACCTCATACGGAATGTCTGCACCGTGGACAAACGGAGTTACACAGGTAATTTATGAAGGTGGCTTTCGGGCCAGTGATTGGTACCAAATTATTCAAAAGTACAAAGTTTCTGTTTGGTATACGGCTCCTACGGCTATACGAATGCTTATGAAAGCTGGGGATCAAATTCCAGGTCGATATGATCTATCTAGTTTGCGGCACATGTGTTCTGTAGGAGAGCCTTTGAATCCTGAGGCTGTCGTATGGGGTCAAAATGTTATTGGTATGCCTTTTCATGATAACTGGTGGCAAACAGAAACAGGAGCCATTCTGATTGCTAATTACCCAGTGCAAGATATTAGACCCGGATCCATGGGTAGGCCAATTCCTGGAGTTAAGACAGCGATAGTAGATGATGAAGGAACAGAAGTAGAGCCAGGAACAGAGGGAGACTTAGCTGTAAAACCTGGATGGCCTGCCATGTGCCGCACTTATTGGAAAAATCAGG
>CAZNWQ010000005.1:0-29039 GCA_964576965.1 uncultured Dehalococcoidia bacterium | reverse complement strand
ACACATGAAAACGATGGGCTGATTATATATCCAGAACAGGCATTGGCTATAGTGAACATGTACATAGGTCGGGAAAAGAACAGCGATTTAGATACAAGAGATATAGACAGCTGGCTGTTTGTGAAGACGAACAACCATAACAGGAATCAAAGATTAGAGTCTGTTATGCAAAAACATCAAGCTATAAGCTATCCAGGTAATGAAATGTCAGGAACAGACGACTTAGGAAGACTATACGAATCCTCTGAATCACAATCCCACATTTTTGTCAGTACTATGCAGAGAGTGGAATGGTCCGATGGAGTTGAAGGGTTGCCACCCTCTACTCAAGTCCGGTCACGCACAACCTTGATACGTATGGGACAGGATGAGATATCCAGAGCTCTAAGAAAAAACCTACCGAAAGAACAAGTAGATTACATCCACAGATTTGATGCTGTGTATGGCGGCGATCCCATATACGCCAATCTCGATAGGAGAAAATCTTTACTGGCAACGTATACACTGAATCAATTGGCAAAAGGCTGGAACTGGAACCACAAAATTACACCCACCGAAAAATACGAAACTGTAGTGGCTGTCATACAGTGGGCAGACCTCGCAGGTGAAGGTGGATCTCAGGTTCCTCAAAAACTTTTAGACCTATGCGGAGTTAGCAGATTCGTACCCGCATAACTAATTAATGGCAAAGAAAACCTCTAGATATAGTATTCCGTAAGTCCTGTTATTGGACTACGTCTCTTATTAAGATCTATATCTGTGATCCCGGCAACAAAAAGTTCAAGGGTGGTAAAAACTTGAGCTTCAAACAGGTGCCCTCCTATCACTCCCCCATCCGGTAACCCCAATAATCCATGCAAGTGGACCACGAGATCATCGTCCATTGGGACTACACTACCTTCAAGAGATAAGAGTTCAAATGGACCATCTTTTATAATTTCGTTTGTTTTATCTAGATTAACGGGTTTCTCTATACCGAGTTTAAGGTCTCGCATGGTTATATTTTTGAAACTTCCTATACCAGACATAACCAAGAGTCTTTCGAGACTCTTTTCTCTCATCAGTTCTTTTAGGCAGCCAAACAGATCTTGGTCTGGCGTAAATCTCGCAACGAAAAACTGATTTAAATTAACTTCACTAACAAAAGACGGTTCATTTTGATTGTCAGATGCGGCTCCAGATATATTGCTCATATATATAAACTCCCTTTAATAACTATCACTTTCCTGAGAATGGAATAACAAAAGTTGCATATCACGTTAAATTTGTATCCCTTTGCTCGTAGACCCAAAATCCTTCTTCGTCATCATCTTCGTCGAAATCTTCATACTCAAGTAGATTCCCAGCTACATTCTTCATGGCTGTTTCATAATCTAGTCTTAAATCCTCAAAATAGGTTTCAGGCATGAATTTCTTTATCCCAGCCATATTGAGTATTTCAAGCGGATGATAATCCACAGCATGCTGGTCCAATTCACTAAGATCTCTTATCTGCCCGTTAAAACCTCTGTACCGCGTAACACTCTTGTCTTCGTCTTCTAACACTTTGCCGAGTTCATTCACCCAATCAATCAAATAATTACCGAGATGTACCTTCTGGTAGAGGCTCATGCGTTTCCAACGCGACCCATCTCTATTGATGTAGTGCATCCAGTAAGCAAATACCTTGCTCCTCGTCTGCGTCAGCTCTTTGATTATTCTATCAAGTAAGTCAGCAGGTCTATCGTTATCTTGTATATCAGCATCCTGTTCAACTGGTGGGAGCACTAGACCCAGATCCAGTACTGTCTTGATAGCGGGGTTACCCCACGCAATCCAACCTGCATAGTCATTCATTCTTGTTATCGAACGTTTGTCTTTAGAATCATCATGCATTGGAGGCACGGCCAAAGAGAAGACCGCTGTATCGTATATCCAGTTCCAATGCAAATTAGGATTTTCAGTAACATATCTAGGGCGGGTAAAAAACCATGCATCCAAATCGGTTGTATCGATCAGATCGTTTATTGATTTAGAGCGAGTAACATTTTCTCTCAGAGCATAAGTGGCCACAATCTGGTATTTCATGTCGATTGAATAGCTCTTCAGATTATCAATCAAACCAACCAGCCTATTTGCCCAACCAGCTTCAATATTGGTCAAAACCCTACCAATCGACTGACACCATTCCTGTAAATCCATCAGAAAAGGCAGAGCCCTGTTTTCAACGTCCGGGCGGGATCCTATAGACCAAGCGGCCGTTGCCGGCACCTTAACTCCAGCCAGTATCCTATTGACACTCCTTACTCCAGGAATTCTAAACTCATCAGGACGTATCCGACTTCTTTGTTCTCTTAGAGCCTTGACTCTGACATCTATAGCAGTAACCTTTTTTTTGGTCAAAAACGATTGTTGCTGAGCCAGATCCAGATATATCTCTATAATGTAATCCCTGACGACTGGTTTCAAAGGGGAATTACGTGGCATTGATCCGCTCCTTATTCATTTTCTAGTGTTCCTAATTATTCTCTTTAGACTTTTCCTAGATATTATAGCATATAATATAGACTGTTTTATACAGTTCTAGTCTCTATACGCACTTCTGATAGACTATCCATTATCTTATAAACATCTGTTATGTATTACATCGTATAGACTCTTATATATGCGGTTATAGTATTAATTAGACGTATTCTCTATTTTCTCGACTCTTTTAGCGTCTTCTTTAGACTCTACATCTATTACATGAATATCTCAATAGATAATTTTTTGTTGCTATGCGTCAATCTTTCTATATACTAAGATTTACGTATTTAAATATTGTGTGAGGTAGAATGCTGGCAATAAGACAGACGTTTGTCTCCTTAGGGGAACCTTCGTATAGGAATCTATGGATTGGATCCCTTCTGCAAATAGGTGGCATGCAGATGTTTATGGTGGCTGGTGGTTACTATATCTACGAGATAACAGAATCAGCTTCAATGTTGGGTTTTATAACGGCAGCCGCAGCGGTACCCGCAATCATGTTTTCTCTTTTCGGTGGAGTAATAGCCGACAAGATGGAGAAGAAAAGGATAATACAGGCAGGACAAGCAGTATCCCTTTTTGTAGCTTTATTCATAGGGATTTTCATAGCAATAGATGAAATAACGTGGATGCATTTTCTTGTTGTTTCATTAATCCAGGGTGCGGTGCTGCCCCTGATAATGCCAGCGAGGCAAGCTATAGTTCCACAATTAGTTGGGGAGGAACGCCTGATGAATGCCGTCGCCCTGAACGCGATGGTGTTGAGCTTAACAACTATGGTGTCTCCTGGATTGGCTGGTGTTTTAATAGCAACAGTAGGAATTGATACGGTGTACTTCATAATAGCAGGAATGTCTGGAGGGGCCGTTTTGTTCACCGGATTGCTACCAAAAATAGAAACTCCTCCTAGGACTTCTACAAATATGGTGACGGATATTAAGAATGGTCTGGTTTATGTATATACAAATCGGGTTATTTTAATGCTTATCCTTCTGTCTTTCGGAACCATGATGTTCGCCTTGCCTTTACGTTTCATACTTCCAATATTTGCCAAGGATGTTTTCCTTGTGGGTCCAGAAGGACTTGGAACAATGATGAGCATGATGGGAGTAGGAGCTCTTGGAGGAGCATTATTTGTCGCATCAGTGAAGAAACTGAATAGACGGGGAACAGTGTTAATTGTCACAGGAATATTTTCCGGCATAGTATTACTCGGGTTTTCACTGATGTCACATATACAACCCATGTATTCATTATCATTAATCTTCATGGTGTTCATGGGCATAATTCAATCGGGTCGCATGGCATTGGGTAGCAGTTTAATTATGCAATACACCGATCAAGAATTCAGGGGAAGAGTAATGAGCTTTATAACCCTTACACACGGTGCTATGCCAGCGGCGGTCGTACCTGTAACAATTATGGTTGATAATATAGGCGCCCCGCCAACTACGGCAATAATGGCCATACTACTTATAGCACTAACATTAACCGTCTACGTAGGAAGTTCGACTTTAAGAAAGCTGGATTAATCGCAATACGTCTCAGAAACGAAGTATTCTCTACAAAGAACGTTCAACTCTTTTAAGAATCGGTATCGCTATTAATAAGACAACAATCAATAAAACCGAAATCGCTCCCGCCCCTGCAGTGGCCGTAGCAGGACCAAACATCTCTGCTGATGTACCTAATAGGATCATCCCTATGGGACTTAGACCGAAAGCTATCATTCGAATACTGAGAACTCTCCCGCGAATATGATCAGGCGCTATCAACTGCACAAATGTGAAATTACTTGCCATGAATATCTGGAATAGAAAACCCACACAAAATACGATAACAAGGGATAACAAATAAATAGTAGATAACGAAAATAGAATTATGAACGTGCCTAAACCGATACTACCTATAACCATCAAAAACTTCATTGGCCTAGCCTTGCTGAAAGAAGCAACCGTTATAGAGCCAACAATAGATCCTGCTCCACCAAGACCACCCAACCAACCCAATCCGCTGGCACCGACGTCCAAAACATCCCTGGCAAAAACCGGTAACAGGGTTTGGTATGGCATGGCAAAGACCGTAGTGATTACGCCCATCAGTATTAAACCTACTATTATTCTCGTATGAACTACATAGCTAAAACCCTGCCTTAAACTTTCCCATACAGAAACTTGTGCTTCAGGTTGGGCATTTGTCACGGCAACAGGAATTTTCAATCTGAACAAAAAGAACAGAGCTATTGCAAGTATAATAACTGCCAACATAAATGGGCTCGCCATACCATAGGAGTTTATTAGATAACCAGCCATTGCCGGGCCAACCATTTGGCCGGAACTGAACACTATTGTGAACAGAGCAACAGCACTCGCAATATCTTTTTTATCTACCAAACTAGAAATAATCGCAGCTCTTGCTGGCATACCCAATGCAAATGCTATGCCATGAATCAAAGTTAACAAGAATATCTGCCACAACTCTACAACTTCTAGGAAAATAGAAACAAAGAAAACAACAACTATAAAAAAACTCATAATGTCCGAGCAGATCATTAATGTTCTACGGTTCATACGGTCAGCCATGACACCGCCAAAAATGGAGAAAACAAGAGTTGGAATCATTCCGGTAGCGTTTATAGCTGTAACCTGAAATGCAGAGTCGGTTATATCTAATACTAACCAACCGCGTGCAATAGTAGACATAAAAAAGGATACTACTGATGCTAGAGAAGCAAACCAGAATAATCGGAACGCTACCGAAGAAAAAGCCCTTAAAGGACCAAGTTTTTTAGTAGCTTGGCCTTCAACTAAAGAGGCATCCATATTTTCTTCATTACTTTCCATGAATCAAAATCTGCCGGGCACTAATGAATTATAGAAATTAATCATCAATGTTGTAACGTTCCAGTATGGTATCTCCAGATCTAAGATCACTCACATTCGAACCCCTTTGTCTATTCATTTCCAGATGATCCTCCAAAGATTGCTCGTCTGTCCATCTTTCTAGAAGCACTAGCTGATCTGGTCTCTCTGTACTTCTGTATAACTCATATTGTTCGCATCCTTTTTCTTTTACAACTTCGGATATACGTACATTAAATCTTTCGACGAGTTCGTCTAGTTTCCCGGGTTTTGCAGCCATCTGTACTATAAGTCTTATTGCCATATCTACTTTCTTTCTCCTTTTATAATCTGCCTATCACTTTTCAAACTAGAATACTTAATACTATTGGTTTTGTTTGTTAAACTATAATAGCATTTATGCATCTATCACATATTTGGAAAGATAAGGAATCATATGGCAGGAACAGAAGACGTCTTTGCAGCTATAGCTATAATACTTAGTTTTTCTGCATTAGCCAGTTACATAAACCACAGATATCTGAACTTACCTCAAACTATCGCGCTCATGGCAATTTCCTTAGCGCTTTCATTGATTGCAGTGATCCTTGGCACTATAGGTGTAATAGAACAAGAATGGATCAAAGAATTTGTAGAATCTTTGCACTTCGACGAAGTTCTTCTACATGCATTATTGGCCTATCTTTTGTTTGCAGGAGCACTTCACATAGACCTTCAGGCACTTAGAGGAGTTCTACTACAGACTGCCACACTGGCTACATTTAGCGTTGTGGCTAGTGGAACCATAGCCGGTACATTGTTTTGGCTCGTAGCTAATTTCTTGGGATTTGATGTGAAACTGATCCATGGTTTTTTGTTCGGGGCACTCATTGCCCCTACGGATCCTGTAGCAGTGCTCGGAATACTTAAACGAGTTGGAGCGCCTAAAACACTGGAAACCACGATGGCCGGGGAATCATTGTTTAATGATGGTTTAGGGGTAGTAATATTCTTGACCATTGCCGAAGTTGCATTCACAGGCAAAGACCCATCAATATCTGATGTGGGAGCTTTCCTAGTATTAGAGGCTGCAGGCGGAGCAATTTTGGGAATAGCACTTGGCTGGATTGCTTACCTCCTCATGAAAAATATAGACGACTATTCCGTGGAAGTGTTACTGAGCCTAGCGATCGTGTCTGGAGGATACGCACTTGCAACCGCTTTACATATGTCTGGCCCAATCGTGGTTGTGGTAGCAGGGATAATTATAGGTAACAAGGCAAGATCTACCGCAATGTCAGAAACAACACGCAGATACCTGGATAATTTTTGGGAGATTGTAGATGACGTATTGAATGCCGTTCTATTTGCTTTAGTTGGCCTAGAAGTAATAGCAATACAAATGGATTGGGAATATGCGGTTCTAGGACTGGTAGCAATACCACTCGTGCTAACTGCCCGACTCATCAGTGTGGCATTGCCCGGGGCAACTTTCCATGTAGTTGGATTAATACCATTTAATAAAGATGCCCTAACGGCACTGACGTGGGGAGGGTTAAGAGGAGGAATATCTATTGCACTGGCTTTATCGCTGCCACAATCTGATGAAAGAAATATTCTAGTAACAGCAGCTTACATCGTAGTAACATTCTCGGTGATTGTGCAGGGACTAACGTTCGGGCGACTAATTAAAAAACTTTTCCCTACTACCGATAACTCCTAATCTTTATGCACTTGGAAAGGAACCACCATGGATCTATTCAGTTTAAAAGATAAAACGGCACTTATAACAGGCTCCTCTGAAGGTATCGGACTTGCTCTTGCCAACGGATTAGCTGAAGCGGGAGCACGTATAATAATCAATGGCAGAGACAAAGAGAAATTATCTTCAGCTGCAGAAAAACTTGAAGAAAAACATGCTCTTGTAGATCAGTTGTCCTTCGATGTGACAGACTATAAACAAGTACAAGAAAAGATAGACGACTACCACAAGAACAATGGCCAAATAGATATATTGGTTAACAACGCAGGTATGCAACATAGAGGACCACTAGAAGACTTTCCGCCAGAAATGTTCGAAAAACTAATGCAAACAAACGTTAGTTCAATATTTAATGTTGGTCAGGCTGTTGCAAGACATATGATAAAAAGAGGCAATGGAAAGATAATTAATATAGCTTCTGTCCAAACAATGCTTGCTCGCCCAGGCATAGCCCCGTATACCACAACAAAGGGAGCCGTAGCAAACATAACTAAAGGAATGGCCACAGACTGGGCTGGTAAAGGACTACAAATCAACGCAATAGCACCTGGGTATTTTGAAACCAGGCTGACAGCTGCCTTGGTTGCCGACCCGGAATTTTCAGCCTGGCTTGAAAAACGAACCCCGGCAGGCCGATGGGGTAAAGTGGAGGAACTCGTTGGTGTATGCGTATTCCTATCGTCAGCCGCTTCCAGTTTCGTAAATGGACAAACAATATTTGTTGACGGTGGCATCACTGCTTCTTTGTAAAACCTGATACTTGTTCATTAAAATGCAAAACAGTGAAACAACTAAGTTTATCATCATGGGTGTTGCCGGTAGCGGTAAATCATCTGTAGGTAACTTGTTATCCAATAAACTTGATACCGTATTTTTGGATGGAGATGACATGCACCCACCAGAAAACATAACAAAGATGTCTTCTGGGCAATCATTAGATGATGACGACAGACATCCTTGGTTGCAAAACATTGGCAAGGCATTAAAAGATGAATCAGGCAGCATAATCATAGCCTGTTCAGCACTGAAGAAAATGTACAGGGATTTAATTAGAGAAACAGCAGGGCAAGAAGTTATATTCATACACTTAATAGGATCCTTGGATCTCATAAAGGATCGCATGTCCAAAAGAATAGGACACTTTATGCCATTATCACTATTAGAAAGCCAGTTTGAGACTCTAGAAACACCGGAGAAGCCAGAAAACTTTATGGCAATAGATATAAACCAGCCTCTAGAATCTATTATTGAACAACTAACACAACTTATCAAAAATCGGTTTTAGCAACTTTTCCGATGTTCAACGTAACATTCAGGATTTCTTGTTTATCATCTCCATAATAGTTCCAGGAGTCATAGGCCCTTTCGTCATACGCACTCCAGTCGCATTGGAAATCGCATTGGCCACAGCACCTATAACAGGAACAATAGGAATCTCACCTGCTCTTCCTCGTAATCCAAATGGATGACCAGGATTAGGAACCTCCACAATTACCGTATCTATCATTGGCAAGTCTATGCTGGTAGGCATTCTGTAATCCAATAAAGTAGAATTCGCTATAGATCCATCATTACGGTAAAAATATTCTTCGTTTAGCGCCCATCCAACCCCTTGTGCTGTTGAACCCTGTGCTTGCCCTTCCACGAAATCAGGATGCACAGCCCTCCCGACATCCGTGAAAGTTGTATAACGCAGAATTTGTACTTTGCCGGTTTCAGGGTCAACTTCAACGTCTACTATATTTCCCCCGAAAAGAACTCCGCCAGGGCCTGTGGGAAAAGAGTAACCAGTACATGTAATCGGACCACCTGTACGCATAAGCCTGGATGCTAAATCTTGAAAACTAATACTGTCATCTGGATTCTTGGAACAAACAAATGTTCCTTCTGTAAAATCTACGTCTTCAGATTGCACTTCCCAAAGGAGAGCAGCCCTTGCCTTCATTTGAACTTTCACTTCTTCTGCTGCTGAAATAGCTGCCAAACCGGTAGCGTAAGTAATTTTGCTGCCATTAGCCACTCCACTCCAACCCGCAGAGTCAGTATCTCCCGTAATTGACATAACGTCTTCTACATCGATACCTAATATCTCTGCTGCATGCATAGCAACAGTAGTTCTGGTACCACTCAGATCATTAGATCCGGTGACCAAAGATATAGTTCCATTGCTGTTTACACTTATGGTTGCTACATGAGGGGTGGCACCCTCTCCACCTATTGCCCTAGCTGCAACCGATACTCCTCGACCGCGATTAGGTCCTCCAAGTGGAGCTGTGTAATGAGGGTGGTTTTTCATAGCTTCTTCTAATTCAACGCATGCTATTGTGGGATATAGAATGCCCGTTGGCATCCTATCCCCTTCTTGTACTGCATTATTTAAACGAAACTCCATAGGGTCTATGCCTAATTTTTCCGCCAACTCATCTACCACACCTTCTACAGCAAAAGTGGCAGGTGGTTGACCTGGCGCCCTGTAGCTCTGCATCTTCTGTGTATTAGTTATAACGTCGTAACCATCTATTTCTATATTTTCAACTTTATAAGTGGCCAGACCATTCTGTATTCCGGCCCCTACAGGAGAACCTGGAAATGCACCCGACTGATAGGCTAAAGACATGTGAGCTGCCGTAATCTTCCCAGCTTTGTCAGCTCCCATTTTTATCCAAATGCGAGTGGCAGCAGCGGGGCAGGTGCTTTCAAAAGTTTCCTTACGACTCATAACCATTTTAACTGGCGATCCACTTTTTTTGGAAAGAATAGCTGCCATCGGATTAAGGGGATTAGTGTTTGGTCCTTTACCCCCAAACCCACCGCCACATTCCATAGCAATGACTTTCAACATAGATTCGCTAATGCCTACAATTGATGCCGTACCTTCTCTAACATCGAAGGTCCCTTGTGTAGTAGTCCAAATAGTTACATGTCCATCTCTTTGCCATTGGGCAGTAGATGCGAAAGGTTCAATGTATCCTGGGTGTACGGCTTGGGTTGAGAATTCGTGTTCTACTATCACCTCAGCTTCTTTAAATCCTTTTTCAATGTCTCCGCGCCTCAACTGGCCGTGACCTGCCACATTACTCCTAGTACCAGAGTCCTCCTTGCCATTTGGACGATCTCTAAGAACTGTGGTTAATGTATCGTGAACGAGGGGTGCTCCATCCTTCAGGGCGTCTTCTATCGTCAAAACAGACGGCAAAATCTCGTATTCCACTTCAATTAGCTTAGCAGCTTCTTCAGCAACATGAGGATCCACCGCAGCTATAGCCGCAATCGGGTGACCGACATACAAAACTTTTTCTCTGGCCATAAAATGTTCTGCCATGATGCGAGCACCACGAAACTGTTCTGCAAAAAAATCAATGTCTTTTTGTGCTTCGAATATAGGGAAGTCTGAAGCAGTTATAACAGCTTTAACTCCAGGAATTGATTCCGCTTTATCAGTATTGATAGAAAGTATACGAGCGTGTGCATGGGGACTAGTAAGCATCTTGCCATGAAGCATACCGGGTAAAGAAATATCAGATCCAAATTTAGCGGATCCTGTAACCTTATCTAGTCCATCCAGTCTTGGTGCCCTCGTTCCTATAACTTTGTATTGATGTGCGCCCGAACCTTCCATAGTTTTGGTGATGGTCATAATATTAGCCTCCTGCTCGCCCAATTAATAAATAATTATATACCCAATTAAATGCAGAATCACTGATTCAATATAAATTAAAAGGCCCCTTGTCATGGACAAGGGGCCTAATTATTAGCAACCTAGACTATCTTATTAGTAAGACTTGACGCTATCCTTCATTCAGCATGGAGCGACCAATATTGGCCAAGTATATTACAGTGACAACGTATACTCCACCTGCAATCATACTAGCGGTCTGCAAGAAAGAAAGATCATTGCCTGCCATTACCGAAGTGACCAACGTGACTAACTGCAAAACCAACACTAGTAAAGTTACATTCTTGTTGTATTTTGCACTAGCCAAGAGGCCTAGTATCACAAAAGTAAATCCGATCGCAGCTAGTATGCTCGACAAAACATTTATTCCGAGCCCAGCGGCGTATATAGCACCGACCGATTGGGTTGCTACGGCAGGTACGCTACCGCCTGCAATTGTTAAGGTTAATGCTAATGCGGCTACCCAACCCGCGGTCGCTAGCAAAACAAATAGTAAGCCTATGCGTCCCACTGCTAATCCTTCACCATCTTTTAGGTTGTTGACCAGAACACTCAAACCAAACAACATTACAATCAACCCAATACTTAGCAGAAGAAATGATATGCCTGCAGAACCCGAGTTCTGAAGCAGCACACCTATAGACGCAGCGGAATCTGCTGGATCTACGCTACCTCCTATTATTCCTCCTCCTGGTCGAACCAAGAAACTAATTACCGAAACAATGGGGCCCAAAATAAGCGATAAACCTCCGAGTTTATTTACGGACATATTTCCCATAGTAAATCCTCCTCAGACATTAAATTTAGAGTCTGATTGCCAGCACAATATTAACAGAGTTGTCAATATGTAACTAGTTATTAACCCATTTCGACGATAATCGACTCATGTATAGATTAAATCGCAAACAATACGACTGTAAATTACACTTAGGATTTTTCGATAGGATATAATTGAGTAAAATTAGAGGTGAACATGAAAAATAAATTTGAGATTATAGATAAATCGTTTGAAAGATTAATAGATAACAGTGAATTATCAACATTGGCTACAGGATTTACATTTATCGAAGGTCCAATCTGGCATAACAACAGCTTATTATTCTCAGACATACCTAACAGCCGAATAATTAGGTACGAGCTTCGAGAGGAAGGTCCAAGTGTAAACACTTTTAGGCATCCAAGCGGTAATTCAAATGGGATGACGCTTGATCTAAACAACAACCTAATTGTTTGTGAACATTCAAACCGAAGAGTGACTTCAACCAATTCCGAAGGGTTAATTACAGAAATCGCAACCGAATATAACGGCATGAAACTCAATAGCCCAAATGATGTTGTAGTTAAGTCTGACGGATGGATCTACTTTACTGACCCTCCATATGGTCTGCCGGAACGATTCGAGAGTATGGAAAAAAGAAAAGATGGCAAAGAATTAGATTTCAACGGTGTATACAAAGTCCGTTCAGATGGAAGTGATCTCTCACTTATTATCAATAATATGACAGCACCCAATGGTCTCGCATTTTCACCTGATGAATCTGCTCTATATGTTGCTGATTCTTTTGAACTTGTAATCAAAAAGTACAAAGTCAATGATGACGGTACAGTAGACACTGGAACTGATTTTGCTGACTTGAATACCGGTGAAGAAGGAGCACCTGACGGGATGAAAGTAGATAGAGACGGGCGTATTTTTTCAACTGGACCAAATGGCATATGGGTATTTGACTCAAGTGCTAATTTACTAGGTAAAATATTTACACCTGAAATTCCCGCAAATTGTGGCTGGGGACTTGATGGTAACACACTGTTCATTACAGCACGTAAGAGTCTCTACAGTATTACTTTGAACACTTACGGGATTCCGACAGGCAGTCAATCCATTTAATCTAATATTGTAGTATCCAGAGGTGTCTCGATAACGTTACTTCCAACTTTTTGTACGTAATAAGCTCCTGGGTTTTCTCTGGAACTAATAACCTTGTGAACATCTTTTCCTAAAAAGTGAACGGCAGCATCGTCATCAACGGCATAACCAGGTGGGAAACCTTCGGAAATTAGCCTATGGTATAGCGGTCTCCTTTGTGCTTCCCCATCATAGTGAGGACAATGAGATCCCGCTAAGAAACCTAGACCATCATGAAGAGGTTCGAGTTCATTCAGATTAAATGAATCGGTGGTTCCGCATTCAAACCAACACAGAGACCCTGCGCTCCCGCCACACATTATTACTCCTGAGTCCCAAGCCTTTTTCAAAGCAATATCGACTCCGTGAACTCTCCATGTGGCAAGCATGTTAGCTGTGTTGCCTCCTCCCACCATAATGATATCTTGATCCAATAGATATTCCTCAATGTTATATATAGTACGGTTGAATAAAGCGAGGTGAGATCGTTGAGCATCTGATGCAGGAAATCTGTCGTAAAAAGCTACTATGGAGGCAGCAGAATCACCAGTAGCTGTAGGAATGAAGCAAACCTTAGGATAATCTTTATCGGATAACGAAAGCACGTAACTTATTAGTGGATGAGTTCTTCCACGTGAAGGTCTAAGCCCACCGAACGTCACTATATGTTTATCAACCAAAGTCGCCTCCAGATATGTTTAATTAATGTAAGCTATATAACACCAGTTTCTGACAATATTATAATGTCTTCCTTAGACAAACCTATTTCTCCGCATAATAACTCTTCGTTATGTTCCCCTATCAAAGGTGCTCTTCTGGATATTGCCCAAGGAGACCCATTGTATATGGCTGCAGCACCGGGATACGAAAATGTCTTACCTAAGTCCGGGTGTTCTACTTCAACCCAAAACTCTCTATCTACCAAATGTTCATCTACCGCCAATTCATCGGTGGAACGAATCGTTCCCCATGGATAACCCAGTTCTTGAGCTCCATGATATACCTCGTCAGAAGTTCTGGTTGCTGCAAAAGCACGTATAACATCCATTATATGTTGTATGTTTTCCTGTATATGCTCTGGTTTTTGGTAATCCTCGTTTAGCAAGTCTTCAGCCATCCCATATGTATCCAGCCACTGAGCCAATCCCTTAACGACTCTTGGAGCCATCCTAAAACCTAATTGCGCTGCATTTACATACAAACCATCTTTACAAAGCAGTTGAGGTCTACCACGAGTCATAACTTGCTTCCTATAGATCCATGTATTAACGTGACCTTCTGTTGTTAAAGCACACGAATCGTGAACTGACAAGTCTATATACTGTCCCTTCCCTGACTTGTCCCGATAATTAAGAGCAGCCAATATTCCTATATATGCATAGTGACCTGCCATGTGCCAGGCTTGCCCTCCTCCCGGGGCTATAGGAGGAGCATCGGCCAACTGTTCGTCCAGATATCCGCACATCGCCATCTGTCCACCAGCAGCCAAATGTAGGAGATCAGACATCTTGTAATCTTTCCATGGCCCAGTTTGACCAAATTCTGTAATTGAACACATTATAAGCTTCGCATTATCCTTAGAAAGATCGTCATAGCCAATGCCGAGAGACGAAAGGTATCCGGGTTCAGCTGGATCTAGAATAACATCGGCTGACAACGCCAATTGTTTGAATATTTTTTGTCCATTTATGCTTTCCAGATTTAGAGTAATTCCTCTTTTAGAAGTATTATAATGCCAAAAAGCGAGACTACGTTCATGGCCAGGAATATCATCCAAAAATGGACCAACTGTACGTGTTTCGTGTACTCCTGGTGGTTCTATTCTTATGACATCTGCTCCTAAATCACCAAGTAGCTTGCCACACCATTGGGACTTCTCATCCGCCAATTCCAAAACTCTCAAGCCTTCGAACGGTCCACTACTGGAAGATTTTATCGGACTTCCACTTCCAGACTCGCTTGCCTTCGTTGGCAACGTTAAATCTAAATCTTTATGCATATAATTGAGATTTATAATCTCTTCAACGTAGGAATATTTTTCCATTTCCTTAGGCCAAAAAGTACCATCTTCATATCCCTCTACAATATCTCCATGACTCATACCTAGGAGACCTTGTAATATATCGTTGTTATGTTGACCTATTAATGGACCTGGCCTGTAATTAATGGAAGGAGTCTCAGATAGTTTAAATGGAGCATTTTGTAATTTACGAGAACCCAACACAGGGTGCTCAAGTGGCAAGTACATGCCTCTATGTTCCAACTGGATATCATTCTCTACTCTGTCTTCGGAACTCTGCACTGGCATGGCTCGAACACCTTTTTCCTGACAAAGTTTCATAATTTCGTATTTCGGCAGAGTTATAGCCCACTCTTCTATTCCTCGATCTAATTCTTCCTGATGCTGTAATCTCCCATCCGTGGTAGCGAATTTGGGATCGTAGGCCCATTCAGGGTTACCCATTACTTCTATTAAACTTTCCCATTCTTCATCCGAAAAGCAAACTATGACACACCAATCGTTATAATCAGCAGGATTAGTCCTGTAAGCATTATGAGGAGCAGTAATACGGCCTCTATAATTGTTAACCAATGGAGTGTTAGGCCAGTGTGCTCGATTGCCAGGTGGATAACCCTCCCTCCTGGCCTCACGTTTGTTAATGGTCTTATCCAACAGAGCAGAACCAGTCAAAGTTATCCCTGTGATCATTTGAGAAAGATCAACGTACTGACCTTCGCCAGTCATATTTCTATGATGTAGAGCAGTTAGTACCGTCATAGCACCGTACATACCCCCGGTATCGTCCAAATATGACCAACCCCATCCCGCAGGGACTTCGCCAGGCAAACCGGATATAAAACTTTGACCCGAAAGCGCCTGTGCTGAAGATCCAAATGTGGTATAAGAATGATGTCTGCCTGTATGCCCAAAACCAGCCATAGATACATATATTATGTTTGGCTGTAACTCCTTAAGTTGATCGTAGCCCAAACCAATATTTTCCATCACACGGGAACTGAAGTTTTCAATAACTACATCGGACATTGAAATTAATTTCTTTACCGTGTCCAATCCTTTTTGGGATCTAAGATTCACACTGAGGCTAAATTTGTTTGCGTTAGTATCATTGAACTGACCGGATGTATTTAACGTGGGCTCTATATCTTGTGGAGTAGATCCCACGTTACCGCGTAATAAATCAGCATTTGGTGGCCATTCTATTTTAATAATTTGAGCTCCCAAAGAACCCAGCCACCTATTAGCCCACGGACCTGCCCTTACCCAAGTAAAATCTATTACACGAATACCATCTAAGCTTTTAGGTAAACCATCGTCACTACTAATACGGTTCGACATGTCATCCCTCCTACAATTACAGGTTATATCCACGCCGGCTTTCCGGTTTAATAAACTTAATCTTCAGAGCCGTCGAATTCCACCACTCCGTTACGTTCTCTCTGAAGTTTCAAATATTCAGATTTGGTCATAGGAGTAGGGTCATTTTCCTTAATGCCTATTGCCTTTTGACCTCTTTCTGCCAACAAATCTATAATCGTCATAGCCATAGTTTTCGCAGGCTTGATAACAGCTTTATCGTAGTCCCCGATTACATAATCATTGCCATGAGGAGTACCATCAGCACCCCCACAAAATGGATGGATTAGCGGCATTATATGAGCCAGATCTCCCATATCTGTAGAACCCCCGTCGTTATAATTGTCTGGCCTTACTAACACATTATCTTTTCCCACTACTTCGTCAGCGTTATTACCAAACAACTGTTGTAGATCCTTATTGTTACGCATAGGTAAATACCCTGCTATATTAGTAATACTAACCCTAGCACCAACTGCCAAGGCCCCAGCCTTAAAGCTTCTATCTACTTTTTTACTGTTATTTGCTAGTGCATCTAGGTGCCCAGAACGAACCCTGTATTCCAAAGTAACATTGCCGGGTATAACATTCACTGCATCACCACCACTTGTAAGGATACCATTAACTCTGACTGTATCCTGATCTCTGAAAGTCTCCCTGTTGGCGTTTATTCCAGATAATGCAATCATGGCAGCATTAAGAGCATTTATTCCTTTGTGGGGAGCTGCTCCAGCATGAGCTCCTCTACCATAATATTCCACAAGCTTTAATACATTTGCAGTGCTAGTACCTCCCAGTCCGAGACTGAATTTACCCTCATCGGTTGCAGTATGACAAATCATAGCCATATCCACGTCATCAAACACTCCAAGTTTTATAAATTCCTGTTTGCCACCCATGAACTCTATTTTTCCTTCATCTCGAAGTCGCTTTCGACGTTCCACTTCTATAAACTCCTCAGCAGGGACGGCTATTGGTATTATACGGCCAGAAAGATTCTCCAAAACCTCCGGAACCATTACCCCAATAAGAGTCCCGATCATGCTCCCAATCTGACAATGGTGACCACAAGCATGAGCTGCACCAGTTACATCGTCGTGGTAAGGATGATCGATAACACGAAGAGAATCTAATTCTCCAATTACCGCCACAGAAGGGCCTGGTCCAGCTCCTCCATCAACAAAACCTTTGATCCCAGTAATCGCAAGGTTGTCCTGAAAAGGAATGCCTAAAGCCTTAAACTTCTCTTGAACGAATTTAGACGTCTTTTGTTCGGTGAATCCAGTTTCAGGATTTTCTAGAATATGTTTAGATATCGCTATTATTTCATCGCTGTGAGATTCTATTGCTGCTACAGCTAAGGATTTCATCTCGGGGATCGTAAGCATAATCACCTCCGTCAGTTCATTTTACAACAATTTAGTAGACCCTTTACCAATAATTACTAATGTTTTATATTTATTCTCGAAGAGTCTTGGTGCAAATAAGGGATATACATATATGGGTGTAGTCTACGGTACATCGAATCTACTTCTTAAAAGCGCCTTTGGAACATTTGGAGATCTTAGAGTATCTGGTAAAGAAAATGTTCCGAGGAGAGGTGCCTTAATCGTCGTAGCAAATCACTTGAGTGACATCGACCCTGCTCTATTAAACGCATGTATTCCAAGAAAAGTACGATATATGGCCAAGGCAGAGTTCTTTGAAAAACCAGTTGTGTCTCAATTCTTCAAAGCATATGGGGCCTTCCCGATTAATGAAACCGGAAGAGAGTTCTATGCTATTAAACGTAGCTTAAGTATACTCGACCATAATGAAGCAATGGGGATTTTCCCAGAAGGTGCAAAGAACCCCTCCGTAGGCAGAGCCATGCTTGGAACAGCAATGATAGCCATGATGTCCGGGGCTCCAATTCTGCCAATAGGCATTACTGGAACCGAAAGAATATCAAGTTGGCGAAAAATGTGCTACCCACGAGGTAAATTCAGGATAAATATAGGTAAGACTTTTACAGTACCTGACATGGAAGGTATCCGATTGAAAGAAGCAGTAAAGCCAGTCACGGATATAATCATGCAACACATAGTGGAACTCCTTCCGGAGGATTATCGTGGTGAATATCATGAGGATTGGGATGGAGAAAGAGCCTACACTTCACCACCAGATTGGTGGATAAGGCACCCTGCATGAAAAGATTGAAAACCGTTTAATGGTTATCAATAAAAATCAATCTAAGCCTAATACAAAAACTTTGGAGAACTAATGATAAAACCATATACCCTTTTCTATTTAATTTTGATAGCGTCACTTGTTTCCATGATAATAGCTTGTGGTCAAGAAACTCTCTCAGACCAAGAAATAGAAGCGACCGTACAAGCCAGAGTGGAGGATAAAATGGCCAACATGCCAACTCCTACTCCAAATATTGAAGCCACTGTTCAAGCCCGAGTACTCGAAGAAATGCAGAAGAACCAAGATGCAGTCGACGCAGCCCTGCCAAATGACACGGCTGAAGAAAATGGTGCTTCACCAAATATTGACGAGACGCTTTCTAGCGATCAAAGCAGAGATGAGGATGAAATAAAATCAGGGAACGCTGAAGCCCAAAAAGAATCAAACGAATGCACTACGAATAATGACTCTTCTACCGGGCTATGTGTAGACGGAGAAGAAGTGAAAACCCCAGCATCGAAAGAACAAGAAACCTGCAACACCGATGCAGATGCTAGTACAGGATATTGCGTGAACGGGGTAGCCGTTGAGCGTGAAAATAAAGATCAAAAAGAAGACTCCCTGATAGGTGGTCATAACGTTTTTAGCTCAAGATCAGAAAATAAATCCAATGATGATCAAAGTGATAAAACTACTGCCACCCTCAATTGGATCGGACCAGAAAGCCCTATGGAACTCTGGGACTATGATATTAATCCATTTGACGATTATAAAACTGAATTGGAATTTGAGGACTACGACTGTCAATCTCTAGGAATTGCTATACTCGCGAAGTCTGCTCCATGGGATACATCTGCCAAAACTCGCCTTGGCAATAACTTGAATCAACCTGTAATGTGGGGACTAGCAAATATAACAACTTACTCCCATGGAGATAGCTATTTGGAATGCAAAGCAGATGCTAGAATCTATGAACCTTGGCAGATCGGGTCAAATCATCCGGGTTACGACAAAATTCGGTTCAAAGTAACAAAAGGGTGTCTAATGGCCATAGAGTATATATGTGGAACAGAAACTTTTACAGGATATACTTGGCAATTGGAAGACCCTTACATAGAAACATCTAGCGGTTATGTCAGACAATCAGAATCCGATGGCTCTTATTGATGCCCGATTAGGTTCCTTGATGTGACTCTGTTTTTGAATGAATACCAGATGTCTCTTTAGCAAAAAACAAGAACACTACGCCCAAAACACCCACGGCTACAGCATTAGCAATCACAGCCGTGGAAGAACTAAAAACATCAGCGACGAATCCCATCAGTGGCGGTGCAACTAACAAAGCAAAATCAGCAGCTGAACGAACAATGCCCTGAGCTATACCCTGTAGATTCCTCGGACTAATGTCGGCCACATATGCCACTGGAGTGGGGCCTTCTATACCACTACCGAAACCATATAACGACATCCCCACGATGAAGAGTATTAGGGAAAGATTCGACCCTAACAAAAATAGCGACATCGAAACTATCAATAATCCCGGTACTATAGTTTTCTTTCTTCCATATTTATCAGACACAGATCCTGCAAGTGGTAACATCAAAAAAGCAATTATGGGAGGAATAGTGAATATGGCTCCAATTTGCCCGGGTGACAATCCCAAATCCTTGGATGCCATTAATGGCAAGAGTGTGAATTGAGCACCAGCTCTAGTGAAAAATGTAATCATGAACACTAAGGCAATCAGTATAAATCCTCTTGAAAAAACTAGGGAATATTTGGATTTGTTTTCCACAATTACTTTGTCATTATTACCAGATTCTTCAACATCGATATGTTCTGGTTTTAGAGTCTCCGGAACTTTAAAAAAGGCCCATACACCACTCATTATAGAAAGCGCTCCGACTGCAAGAAATGGAGCTCTAAGGCCAAAGAGCTCAGCGATTAAACCTCCAATCACTGGGCCTGATGATATACCCAATATGAAGCTACTTTGATATACGCTCATCATGCGACCACGATTGGATATGGTGCTAATGTCACCTATAAATATCACTGCTCCGGTTATGAAAGCAGCAGATCCTATGCCCGCTATAAACCTGAATAACATAAGAAGCTCAAAGGAATCTACTAGTCCTGCCATACCATTGCCAAATGCGGCTATAAACGGACCCACAACCAGAGGCAATCTCCTGCCGTATCGTTGTGCCAATATGGCAGTTGGTATATTAGTCATGAATCTCGCCAAGCCAAAAACGCTGATCACTAAACCAACTGTTGCTACCGATACACCCAATGAGTCAGCATATAAAGGAAGGATAGGAGCAACCATGCCTTGCCCAGAGGTGAGCAAGGCAGTAGAAACACAAAGGAGCATAATGGTTGGATTTTCTTTGAGAATAGTAAATAACTGTAACCGCAATAGTAGCTCCTTTGTATATACTGTTATTATGACAACAACAAGTATTAGGTACAACTAGAATTTTGGAACACTCAAAAGATACACAAGAACAACCAAAAAAATACCGATTCGTAATTGGCTTTTTGTTACTACTTATTAGTTTCTCTGCCGGATTAGTATTCCTAAATGTTTCCCCGATTACTCCTCGTATAATGGAGGATTATCAAGTTAGCAGAGGCACGGTGGGATTATTAGTAGGGTGCATATTACTCTTCAGTGCACTGTCTTCAATTCCATTCAGTCTTCTGGTTGGAAGAATAAGGAATAATATTCTTGTTTTGTTTTTTATTTTTGGAATGTCTGCTCCCTTCCTGAGCGCCTGGGCTCCAAATTTTACGACCTTATTAATTTTAAGAACTTGTTTTGGCATTAGTGTTGGGGGCTTATTCCCTACTATCGCACCTATATTAATGTCCTGGTTTCCTAAAAATGAATTACCTTTTATGAATGGAATACAGATATCTGCAGTGTCTGGCGGTATAGCGGTTTCATTCCTCTTGGGAGAACCTTTAGCCAATGAGGTTGGTTGGAACAATACCCTCACTTTATTCAGCAGCATATCTTTAATATCAGCCTTTCTATGGTTAATACTGTCTAGAGAACCTGAAAAAACCACCCATTCCAACCTGTCATTTACAGAAATAAAGGGAGTAATTCGTTCCAAAATTACTTTGTTACTTGCTGTGGCAGATGCCGGCCCACTTATCCAATACGTAGCTTTATCATCTTGGCTACCAACATACTATTTTGAAGTACATGGCATGTCATTATCGGATGGCAGTTCAAAAACTGCTGTTCTACCAATATGTGGCCTCATAATAGTGCTTATAGCTGGATTCTTGTCCCTAAGATTTAATCGTCGTAAACCATTCTTTTTTGCATCAGGCATAGTACTAGGTATTGGTGGATTTTCTTCGGTCATATTCGCTGGAAGTCCGTTTCTGTTATTTATATTGATAATCTACGGTATAGGTGCCTGGCTATACACCCCATTCCACGCCACAATACCACTGGAAGTAGAAGGCTCTAACCCGGAAAAAGCCGCAGCAATAACAGCTTGTATATTCACTATAGGAGGATCGTTATCTTTCATCTCTCCTATATTTGTAGGATACATGGCAGACATAACCGGATCCTATATCTACGGCTTCGGATTAGTTGGCATTCTATCTTGGTCCTTGGTAATAGCCACGATTTTCTTACCAGAAACCGGCTCACCTGATCACAGCTTGAATAAAACTACCGTTTAGTGGCTGATTACCATATAATTGCCGTATGAATATATTGCTTGTATTTTGCCATCCCAGAGAAGAATCGCTTACTGGAGACGTTGCTCGTGCTTTCAAAGAAGGAGCTATCCAATCAGGACACACAGTAGAATTTGTTGACCTATACCGTGAAAATTTCGATCCTGTTCTGAGAGTGGAGGATATGTATAAAAACGGCAACCTATCAGATTATTCCACTGAGGTTCAATCTGAATTTCTAAGACTGAACCGTAATGATGCAGTTGTAATGGTTTTCCCATTATGGTGGTGGTCAATGCCAGCTATGTTAAAGGGTTGGATAGATAGGGTCTGGAATTATGGATTGACACATGGCCCGGCAAACCACAACATCACAAAAAGCCTGATAATCACTCTAGCTGCAGTGACGAAAGACCAATTAGAAAAAAGAAGTTATTCAGACGCAATTCAAATATGTCTTGAAACCGGGATACTGGACTACAACAGCATTCCGGACACCCAATTAGTAATAATGGATGATACTTCAGGAGGTCCTGAAAAATGCGAAAAGCACATCAGTGCCTCTTTCGAAATGGGAGCCTCATTTTAATAATGATATCAAATTGGTGGAGTAACCTGACAGAGACAAAGAAAAAAGTGCTCATCGTAGGAGCTATATGTGACTGTGTCATAATCGCTACACTGCTAATCTATTTCCTGTAAATATCGCAACCTATACCAGGCACTCATGAAGAAACAATTTACGTAACCAGATACTTCAATTAATTATCACCAAAATAAAGAGGCTAATCCGTAAAGAATTAGCCTCTTTAAAAATCTAATTACTCCAGTAGAGAATGAGATTAGTCTGGAGTAGCACTCCATATAGTAGAATAGTTGAAGTCTGGGAAGAATGCGCCAGAAACTCCAATTTCAGCTTTCTTTCGAATCTGTCGAGCTCCAGCTCTACCTTGTAACTGCTGAATACTATCATAATGTAGCCAGAAACGGGTTCTACCACCCCCTGCATTGCCTCCACTAGGAGAAACAGGGTTAGGGCCCTCCAAGCTAATATCTGTTTGATAGAAATCCAATGCCTCACCTCGTCCAACGCCTGCAAACCTCAATCCTTCTAAATGGAATTGATGAAACTCTGTGAATCCATCATACATATTTTCGAAGGAAAGATCGGTGTTCTTGATTCCTGCACCTTCATATAGTTTGCGACCTGTTTCGTCCGCTGCTTCCTGCCAATCATCAAGAGTTTGTACTGCTCCTCTGTGTTTAGGAGTAGTTCTAGTATGATTAAGTATATATACAGGTTTCTGCTTCATGTCCTTGGCTCTTTCAGCTGTAGTAAACACAAAAGCGGCAGACACACAGATAGGAAGATCGTTATCGTACAGGTTAGCCGGCTTAGCTATCCACCTGGCAGCTACATAATCTTCTACAGTCAAATTCTCAGGTCTATGTTGTGCCCAATAACCTTCAGGCAACAACAAGCCATTTCTTTTCTCGGTAATGACGAAGTTTGCCATCATATCATGGTTTTTACCATATTTATGACAGTATTCCTGAAACATCATGGCAGTAGTACCACATGCAGGCACTCCATGGCCAGATGTAATACCAGCTGGACCAGCTATAGTATCCATGCCAGCTGCCCCTTGACCCACATAATATCTACCTGCCAAATTGTGCCATCCTCGGACAACCAAACATGTTTGAGTCATGCCATCTCCAACTGCTTGTGCGCCCACTACTATCGCGTTAGACATGCAGGTTGGAGCATGCATAGCAAACTTAATATTTGTTAATTCAGGCATATTCTTAAGTATCCATTCGACACTAAGCTTAACTATGCCGTCCAATGGATCATCAGTCAGATTAAAAGTTTCCACAAATGATTCTGGTATCGGTCTATCTTTTGGCCAGCTTACACCTGTACTTGTATCAGGAGTTAGCACTATCCCATCTACCTCTTCAGGAGAAACTCCCGCGTCTTCCATGGCATTTCTAATAGCAAGAATAGTCCATGCACCTACACTCGTTTCAGGACTCTCGTCCCACCTTCTAGCTGTAGGAGAAACACCTATCCCGACTGCGGCTACTTTACCTTTGTGCTCCCAGACTCCTAAACCTTCTGTAGATCTGTACATAGAATCTGGTGGCGTTTGAACATTAACTGCCATACATCACCTCCTTAAATAAAATATAAAACTATCCTACTACTCGCCATTCAGGCACTTTCTGTCCTGTAGCAGGAGTTGTTTCAAACTCAACCTGTACTTTAGCACCTATAGGCACTCCATCAACTGCAGTACCAGGAAGATGAGATAACATTGTGATACCAGGGTCTTCATCGAGTTTTACAACCGCCACATTAAATGGCTGTTCTGCTTGTAAAATTGTAACAGGAGTATCATGAACAACAATGTAAGTGGATATAGTACCCTTGCCACTCATCTCTCTCCACTCTAAGTTATCAGAAGAATTACACCCACCACACTTTTCTTTTGGAGGATGCTGCATCCTATCACAAGATTTACAATTCTGAACAACCAACACTTCCCTATTACACGCGTCCCAAAAAGGCTTATCAATATCACCAGGGATTGGAGATTGCTTTGGCAATTTACACCTCCTATAAAGTTAAAATGTTGACTCCTAGATAGGATATGCTACAACCCTGTACTGGTCAAGCAATATAGTCAAAATAGTTACTATCATTGGTCAATAAACCGGACTCAATTATGCTAAATTAGCAGGTGAATCTTATTTTTGACAACCCTAGTAGTTTTTGGTATAATTATTAGCACGTTTTAATAACGTCTCGAGCGATAGGCGAGGCCCTCAGGCCTAAGACCCTGTCCGGCAACCTTACCTTTAAAGGTGCCCTGAGGAAACGACGAGGTTCTTAGTGAACAAATGGGTACGGGAGCTCTCCGTACTCCGGAGGGCTTTTTTTATTGCCTCTCGCTTTTCCAGATTCGAGACTACAGAAGCAGGAGGTAATAATATGGACAATGTCGAAAACTTCGAAGACGTTGAAAGAGACCTAATCAAAATCTTCTCCGAAGCAGGTATGTCGGTCACCAAATTACAAAACCCCCTATACTCCGATGCTACAACCGATATTGAAGCACTGCATACAATAACTTTAGACGAACCTGAAATTGACATGTTAATATCTGATCAAGAAGATTACTGAACAATTATTTCGTACAGTTAGTATCAGGCCAAATTTACCGTGTCAGAATTTAGATTAATAGCTTAATTTTTCTTAAGATAAATGGCTAATAAACCGACATATAAACAGATAGAAGTGCCATGCACAAATGGCACTATTAACTGCAATATTAAAGGCAATGGAAGACCATTGGTGTTTGTCCATGGTGCACTCGGAACCGGATTAGCACACTTTAGAGATCAAATAGAATATTTCTCTACTACATACAGAGTGTTTTTACCGGATTTATTGGGACATGGACAATCAGAAAGACCCAAATCATTCCTCGACAATTTCTATGAGAATGACTCCCAAGATATTGCAAGTCTAATACAAAGCTTAGATATTGGACCAGTTGATTTATGCGGATTTAGTGATGGGGCAATAGTTTCCATGCTGGTAGCAAAAAATTATCCTGAATTAGTTAGATCCCTAGTAACTATAGGAGGTCAATCTATAACTGATGAAAAAAGAAGTGAGTTCAGGAAAATGCTTACACCTATAAAAGACATCCACCCATCATTAAAACAGGCACTAGCCAGACATCATGGAGAAGATTATTGGGAAGAGTTAGTTGAATCCTATATAGAAGGATCTGAAAGTTTCCACATTAGATCTAAAGGTGTATTTTTGACCGAACTAGAAAAAATATCGGCACCGACACTTATTGTGCATGGAGAATCTGATCCATGGGTTAAACCTTCAAACGCGACCATACTACTAAACAAAATAGCTAATTCTCGAGTTGTAACATTCCCAGAAACTGGACATGAAGTACAAAGAGAAAAACCAAACGAATTCAATGAGTCTCTAGCGAGCTTCTTGAATAGCGTCTGACGCAAAATAAGAGTTTTTTCAGCTATCTTTTAGGGTAAGGCGGAGTAGGTGGGGCCTTAACCTCTGAGTCGCATCCACAACTAGTACACATTTTTAAACCCTCCAATCTGTATAAAAGTCTATGATCAGACACCTTGAATGTCAAATATCTAATTACATGTATACACAAAATAGACAATAACAGAAAGTCAGTTATAATGACGGTTAGAAAATAATAATCTCTCTCAGAGAAGGTGACAACTATGAAATGCAAGGTGTGCGAAAGGGAAAATCCTGAAGGTGCTCTCTTCTGTGGCAACTGCGGCAGCCCTTTCGAAGAAGAAAATGCACAGCAAACAAGTGAAGTTGTACATTCAGAACAACCTTATGCCAATGAGTCTGAATATGTGGCTGCTAACAGATCTACTATTACAAGCAGAATGATAAGAGCTTCCATGTTCGACATTCACGCTTACGAAGAAGTAGAGGCGGATAAATCGGCCACCAAACAAGCATTGACCGTAGTTTTAATAGTAGCGCTAGTAGGGTCTTTACCGTCTCTGGTCAGCGGAGATATAAGATATTTACTGTTCACTTTTATGGCATCGGTATCCTATTGGGCAGTGTGGGCTTTTATAACGTATTTCATAGGGACAAAAATGCTCCCTGAACAAACTACAGATGCAGATTGGGGACAGCTCCTACGAACTACTGGATTCGCTCAGTCACCTGGAGTGCTTACAATATTTGGCATAATACCTGGAGTAGCCTCTCTACTAGCAATACCCATAATGATGTGGCAAATTGGAACTATGGTGATGGCAGTCAGACAAGCACTAGATTATAAATCTACATTACGAGCAGTAGGTGTAGTATTAATAGGCATAATCCCAGCAATTATAAGCCTGTTCTTTATTGCGGTTGTCTTAATGGGCCTATTAGGACTTGATCCAGTTCCAGTTAGCAGTTAATTGGTAACCTTAACTCTTTTCCCGGTTTCAGGCAGGAATAAACCTGATACTATCATTAATAATGGCATGATTGCCACAACAGAAAGTGCCGGGATATAAGAACCTGTAATATCAGTAAATGAACCTATGAAAATAGGAGACAGTACGGCTGTACCGTTGCCTATAGTAAGTGCAGCGGCTGTAACTATCCCAACTTTGCTCGCATCAACTCCCGGCAATTCCATAGGAATAGTCAATATAGTCACTATATACAATGCAAACATACTCCCCAGACCAATAATACAAATTGTAATCAAAATAGTACTGGTCATCATAAAGCATCCAAATGCAAGTAATGGGAAAGTGAGTCCTGCCATTATTAAAATTGGTCTCCGTATACCTGATTTTGATACTATAATGCCGCTCAAAGGAGTTGCGATAGCTGCAACAAAAGGCAAAACGGCCACTAATGAACTTGATCTCTCAATAGTCATACCATGAACTTCATTGTAATAAGTAGGAAGCCAAGAACTGTAACCTATAAAAAGAGCAAATGGTCCCATACTGGCAATGGCAATAAGAAGAGTATTACGGCCAAATATCAAATCAATGTTATTGGATAAAGAAAATTCATCAGATTGTTCTTGCACAACATCTGCAGATCTACCGCCTACAAGCCAAATAACCGTAGCAACCATAGGAAGCAAACCAAAGAAAAAGAAAACCATATCCCATCCAAAAACATTAGCAATTGACACCGCGAATAAGAGACCAATAGCAACTCCTACAGATCTTCCTGATTCATTAATACCATTCATTACGGGTAGTTCGTTCGGTTTAAACCACTCCATTAAAATTGAACTTGTCACCGGAAGACATATGGCAGCACCAACACCAAATAAAAGCCTCATCAATACCATCATGACAAATGAATCAAACAATGGCGCTAGCAACCCAGAAGACATTAATAATCCACCTATAGCCATTGCTTTTTTGGACCCTATTTTAGAAATCAAAATACCACTTGGCAGAAGCGATATGGTTAAAACAATTATTGGTGCCGAAACCAGTAAGCTAACCAAACCTCTGTTGATACCATAATCGTCCATGATCAAGGTGAAGAGAGGTGTAGGAGCCATAAAATTAAGACCTAAACCTATCTGCATAAAAATAAGAACGGCTTGAATGGTCCAACGATATGAGGTGTATTGTCTATCTTGCATGTATAAGGTTCCTGATACGCAACTGAGCGATACTAACACAAGCCACCAAATTAATGAATGCTAATTAGAAATATGAACAGGGAAACACTTCGGGAAATCACCATGACTATACTGGAATTATTGCTCGTTTTGGCCCTAGTTGTCTAACGGATTACATGAATTTCTGGGTTGAATATTACTAGTCTTCGCCATCTGCAAATAGCGTATTCGTGTACTGAGCCTATGCTATAATAAACCGTCTTAGAATGAGTTCTATGGCAAATACAAACAACTGAGGTGCGAAAGTATGAATACTCGTATGCTTAACTCACTGATGCTTACGGTTTGTCCCGTATTGATGATTCTTACATGGATGGTACTTGAACCACTCCTAATGGGAGACATTGAGTCAGGGCTAGAGGGTAGAGCGCAAGCTGCGGCTTACCTGGAGCTTAGTTCTGGAAAAGGAGCCCTTCCCTATATAATAAATGTACCAGCGACCTTTTGCCTCGTGGCAACTATGTTGGGGATTGCGTTTTTGGGAAGGTCTTTACAAGGAAGTGGTGCCGCTTTTGGAAGTTTGTCTGCTGCGATTTTCTCCGTCCTCATAGCAATCCCGATTATTGGTATGGGATTGTCTATCTCGGCTATGGAGATGTTTGGTGACGGGGTTAATATGGAGACGGCGACAACAATGAGCATTATTGCTGACTCTGTATTCTCAGGCATGCCAGTGTTTTGGGCTCTTGGGATTGCCCTTCTGGGATTAGGGCTAGTAATGGAGAAAGGGTTTTTGCCTATCTGGATAGGTGGTCTTATGCTCGTGTCTGGGCTAGCCGGGATACCTGGGGTCTTGGCTCTCGGAGAAGCAGGATTCTTTATTTGGATAATTACTCTTGTAGCAGCGGTGGCTTCGGG
>CAZNWQ010000004.1:0-31005 GCA_964576965.1 uncultured Dehalococcoidia bacterium | reverse complement strand
ACCATCAATCTTTGCATCGCGTTCAGCCACACAAACGAATCCCGATAACACCGCTGTTATCGCGTTTTTCATATTATCCAGATTGACTGCAATGTTTTCTTCTGCATTAAAAGATAATATTGCAGACACTCCTTCTACCATAGTTTTAGTAGCTAATATCTCCACTTGTTTTGAAGATAAAGAGCCGGCTTGCTCAGCTGAATAAAGTATATTGGAGTTATTAGGCAAAACTAAAATCGTATCAGCCTCGATACTTTCAATTGCGTCTAGTATCTCCTTTACACTGGGGTTCATGGTGTCCCCGCCTTCTAAAACATGTGAAGCTCCTGAAGAGATAAACAAATCCCTGAATCCAGCACCCACTGCAATTGATAAAATGCCAATGTTTAACGTGTCTGCTGAATTTTTGGGCCCAAAAAATTCTTTGTTCTGATCATCCATATTCACTATATTAACTTCAGACAAAGTGCCTAGTGTAACAGCATGACTTAAAACAGGGCCAGGATCTACAACATGAACATGCACCCTGATCATTTCTTCTGATCCAATAACTACGGTAGAATTGGCAAGCAGCATCATTTGATCTCTCATAGCACTTACATCTATTGAAACACCTTTCAATAGAAATTGAGTGCAATATCCATATGCATCGTGTTCGTCATCAAAATCAAATCTAGCCGGTACTTCTTGGTCAGATATCTTAATATCAGGTGCAACCAACGGTACATCTAAATTTGATTCTCCGGTAAGATTGTGAAAAGCGCCCTCGAGCAATACACATAATCCCTGGCCACCAGAATCCACCACTCCAGCCTCTTTAAGCACTGGCAGTAAATTAGGTGTGTTCGCCACAGATTTTCTGGCTGCTGTAACCATTATTTCCCACAGATTAACTAAATCTGATTCACTTTCTTTTGCACTGATTGCGGTTTCTATATCGCTTATGACTGTCAACATGGTACCTTCCACTGGATTGCCCACCGCCTCATAAGAAGATCTTTTAGCTTCCTTCAATGCATCTGAAAATAATCCGGCATCAAACGAAGATTTACCATTCAAAATCTTGGCAATCCCTTGAAAGAATTGGGCTAATATCACCCCACTATTCCCTCTCGCTCCCAATAAAGACCCTCTTGCAATCAGGCCAATGATTTCCTCAGGTTTGGCATTACCGGTTCCATCAATTTCATCCACAATTGATTTCATAGTAAGAAACATGTTAGTTCCCGTATCTCCATCTGGTACTGGGAATACGTTAAGTGCATTTATTTCATCCACTTTTGATTCTAAGAGGCTTGTTGCCTGTACTAGCATAGAATAAAATTTTGTTGAACTTATACTTTTTGCCATTTATTAACATTCCTTATCATGAATTATGAATCTGGGCATTGATAAAAATGACCTCTTCTGATAGTCTAGGTGCCTAGATCGTAATAAATACATTCCGTGTAGTCAAAAACTACCTAAATATTATAGACAAAGTGGGCTTGATACACAAAGAGGAAACATAATGGCTAAGTGTACAATATGTGGCAAAGTAGGACATTCTGGTAACAATGTTAGCCACTCCAAGAGAAGAACCAAAACTAGGTTTCTACCGAATATCCAAAAAGCCAAATTGGATATAGGTGGCATTTATAAGAAACTAGCGATTTGTACCAGATGTCTGCGTACAACTCAAAAGACCCCAAAAAGTACAGCAATATAATACAATTATTGGCAACCTAGCATTCAACTCAGCATCTGATACAACTAATGATATCTGCATGTGTTATAATTCAATACTAAATAACTTGCGAGCATTTTGCTCAACCTTTCAGTAAAGAGGTGGAAAATGGAAGATGTTTTTAAAGAAGCGCTTAACTTAGTAGAAAAAAATAGACCTTTTGTCATTGCCACTGTGGTAGGCACAAAAGGATCCACGCCTCAAAAACCTGGTGCTAAACTTTTAGTTAGAGAAGACGGCTCGGGGGTAGGCACATTGGGTGGTGGTTGTGTAGAGGGAGATATATGGTATGCATCTCAAATGTTACTAAAAGAAGGAGGAGATGCAAAATTAACCGACTACATGCTTAATGAAGAAATCGCAGCAAGAGAAGGTCTAGTATGCGGCGGAACTATGTATTTCTTAATAGATCCGGTCTTTGACCCCAAAAGCATGGCAAATCTTACTACAAACATAGTTGGAGCATATGACGGTGAGTCTAGTGTGGGCGTAGCTACGCTGTTAAAACCAGCCCTAGGCAAGGGTGCTACCGGGGACAAACTGTTACTCGCTAAAGACGGTTCCTTCAGCGGTAGCTTGGGAGACGAACTAAGAGATAATGAAGCCGTTGAATCCCTATCTGCATTAGTTGACTATGGAAGAGTAACTACTTTAGTCACTAAGGACGGATCACAGGTATTTTTGGAAGGCTTCACAACTCCCGCCTCAGTGGTAATAGCAGGTGGAGGACATATAAGTAACGCTTTAGCTCCGTTGGTAAACATGCTAGGCCTTAGACTTCATGTTATAGATGACAGACCGGAATTCGCTAATAAAGAACGGTTTCCTTCTGCCGAAAGCGTGGTAGTAGCTGACTACGCCGAAGGTATTAAACAAATGGATATTCGCCCAAACACATCTATTGTGGTAGCGACCCGTGGCCATCGTGAAGATGATAGAGCTCTGGAAGCAGCTGTGAGGAGTCCAGCAGGTTACGTGGGATTGGTCGGAAGTAAAAGAAAGACAATTCTCATATACGAAGAGTTGCTTAAGAATGACATACCATTAGAAAGACTTGCTGCCGTTCATGCGCCTGTAGGCTTGGACATAGGAGCCAAGACACCTGAAGAAATTGCCGTAAGTATTATGGGTGAAATAGTAGCTTTCAGGGAAGGGCGTTCGGGCAAAACACTAGCAATGGAATCTAGATATCTGAAAAAAATAGCTACCAAGGTTGGGGTAGCGGTCTAAAACACAAGATTATGGCTGGTATATCTGCAATTCTCCTCGCTGCAGGAGAATCTAAACGAATGGGTACTATGAAGGCCCTACTGCCCTGGAAGGGTTCTACTCTGTTAGAGTACCAAGTAACTACTTTGATGGACGCAGGTGTTGACGAAATCTGTCTGGTTGTCGGTCATAAGCATGAAGAAGTTGGTAATCCCGTAAAAGGCACATCCGGACTTAAACTTGTAGTCAATGAAAATTATATGGAAGGGAAAACAACTTCCATAAAAACTGGTTTGAATGTAATAGATCCTGCCACCGAAACCATATTAATTCTCTCAGTAGACCAACCGAGAACATCAGAAATACTGTCTACTATTTTAAAATCTCACAAATCTACAGATAAATTAATAACATACCCAACCTATAAGAACAAAGGTGGGCACCCTATCATTTTTAACAGTAAACTACGCCCGGATCTCAATAACATAAGCGAAGCTCACGAGGGGCTAAGGGAAATCACTCACAAATACTCCCATACGATCAATCTAGTACCATTTGACAGTGTAATAGTAACTCTGGACTTAAACGCACCTCACAATTTTAAAGAGGCAGTGGAATTATTCGCTTAATCGAATACCTAGATGAATACAATTTAAATCGATTCATCAGCCTTCAATTCTTCTATATCCTGGTCTGTTAAACTAAGCATCGTTTTCAATAAATGCTCTGTGTGTTCTCCAAGAGCAGGGGAGTGAGACTGAATACCACCTGGAGTTCTAGATAACTTTACTGGAGTGTCTATGGCGTCTACGTACCCAATTCTAGGATGAGGTACTTTTCGGATCATTTGTCTATGCTTTACTTGAGGATCTTCGACCACCTGATCAATCGAATAAACAGGGCCACAAGGAATACCAAGTTCTTCGAATGCCAATAGCCATTCATTAGATGTTTTCTCACTAAGAGCCTCGTTAATTATAGGTTCCGCCAAATGCCAATTTTGACTACGCAACCATCCGTCATCCAATCTTTGGTCATGTATCAAATCTATCCTATCTATAGCAGAACAAAATAGAGGCCATTTCTCGTTACGGCCATCTGCCAAAGCCACAGTAATATAACCATCTTTTGTAGGAAAAGCTTGAAATGGTGCCGTAACCGGATGCCTCGTTCCTAAAGGTTTAGGAGCCACTCCAGTAGCAAAATAACGAATAAATGCATTCTCAAGTATAGACACTTGGCAATCTAACATACTTATGTCCACAAATTGTCCCTTACCGCTGGTAGAACGTTCTTGCAAGGCACTAAGTATTCCTATCACTGAGAATAGAGCTGGTGTTATATCTCCTTGAGAAACACCTGGTCTGATTGGAGGACCATCTGGTTCACCAGTTATACTCATCACTCCTCCCATGCCTTGTATAATAACGTCTAAGGCTCCCTTGTTGGAGTAAGGTCCAGTCTGTCCAAAACCCGATATAGAGGCATATATAATACCGGGATTATAAGCACTTAAAATATCGTATCCGAGCCCCAATCTTTTCATCGCACCCGGAGACATGTTCTCTACTATGACATCTGCTTTCTCCACAAGTTTAAGAAAAGTGTTTTTTCCTTTTTCCTTTTTTAGGTCAAGACTCATTCCTTTTTTTCCTCGGTTTATGCTCATAAAATATGTGCTTTCCCCTTCTATGAAAGGTCCACTAGCCCGAGATCTGTCCCCAACGCCAGGTTGTTCAATTTTTATTACTGTGGCACCCAAGTCTGCCAGAACCATAGCGGCAAATGGACCCGCGAGAACATGTGTCAAATCAAGAACGACTATATCTTTTAACGGCCCGGACATGTTCATATCCTTTCTAGATCAACTGTTTTTTATTTTTCTCGTTACCCTCAAAGTTATCCAATAGTACCAAAATAATAGACCGCTGGCATATACAAATGCAATAATTTAAGCACGGTTGTATATTAATGTTTTAGTAGAATATAATAGTAGGTTATACAGAACATGGAATAATTACATATGGCTAACCAGAAAGATTTTTACAAGACACTTGGGGTAAATCGTCAGGCAACCCAAGAAGAAATAAAGACCAAGTTCCGCAAATTGGCACTTGAATATCATCCTGACAGAAATAAAGATGCATCTGCCCAAGACAAATTCAAAGAAATAAACGCTGCTTATCAAGTTCTGGGGGATCCGCAGAAAAGGGCCCAGTATGATAGATTTGGTGATGTCGGAATAGGCTCTGGCGGATGGAACCAAGGAGGGTTCGGTGGATCAGAGAATTTTGGTGGGTTCGGAGATATTTTCGATGCCTTTTTCGGCGGGTTCGGAGGCACAACCACTAACGCCCCTAGAGTTGGTCGTGACATACAAACTATTACTACGATATCCTTTGAAGAGTCTGCATTTGGGGTGGAAAAGGAAATTGAAGTTGATAGAGTAGAACCATGCGGAGAATGCCAGGGTTCAGGCGCTAGGCCCGGTACTACCCCTATGGATTGTTCAGACTGTAATGGACTAGGTCAAGTAAGAAGAATACAAAGAAGTATATTCGGACAATTTAGTCAATCGGGACCATGTACCAAATGTAACGGACAAGGAAAAATAATCACGGATCCCTGCACTTACTGCAAAGGATCGTCCAGAGAAAGAAAAAGACGAAGAATAAAGATAGATATACCTGCCGGCATAGAAGATAGTATGCAAATAAGACTGACGCGACAGGGCAATGCTGGTCAGAACGGCGGACCGCCAGGCAACCTGTACGTGGAACTAAATATAAAAGAACACGAAATATTCACCAGACGGGAAAATGACGTATTATTGAATGTACCGATCAATTTCGCCCAAGCTGCTCTAGGAGATGAATTAGAATTACCATCTTTAACTGGAACCACTACCTTAAAAATACCGTCTGGAACCCAATCAGGAACTGAATTTCGAATAAAAGGTATAGGCATACCTCACATGTCTAGGTCGAGAAAAGGAGATCAACTTGTCATTGTTCACGTCGTTACTCCCAAGAAACTTAGTTCTGACCAGAAAAAACTATTCGATGAACTATCCAAAACCATGTGAAAACCTTAGTAAATATACGTTGCTATTCCATATGACAGCAAATTCACTTTAATGGAATTCAATAAAATATGAAAATATATATCCTCTAAATGGATCCAAGAAATGTTATTTTATTATGAAGTGGCTTGAATTAAGTTTAATAACACCTTCTGAATATGTTGAGCCCTTATCGTTAATATTCCACAGATATGGGCATGGCGGCGTCGCCGAAGAGATCGAAGTTGATTACAACCCAGATGAAGGGGAAATGATGCCAGACAATCCAAATGTCATTCTCCGCACCTACATGCCTATAGACGATCTCACAGAGTCCAGAAAACAAGAAATACAAATAGCCGTAGCTTTAATATCCAAAATTGCCCATTTATCCCCGTTAAAAGAACAAATTATTCAAAATAACGACTGGATGAACTACTGGAAAAATCACTTTCCCGTGTTGAAAATCGGAAGGATAATCATCTGCCCATCTTGGATTCAACATACTGCAGGAAAAAATGAAATATTCATTGAATTAGATCCAGGCATGGCGTTCGGAACTGGCCATCATCCTACTACAAAAATGTGTATTTTGGAGATCGAGAAACTCTTTAATGCAGGAATCCGCGACAGAGTGCTCGATATAGGAACTGGATCTGGAATATTAGCAATGGTAGCTGCGACATTAGGAGCAAACAGTGTTTTAGGAATAGACACAGACCCATTAGCAGTCACGGCTGCCTTGTTGAATGTCAAAACAAACAAACTAATGAATAAAGTAGAAATTATCCAAGGAACAACCGAGAGCAACAATTTATCTCAATATGATTTAGTAGTCGCTAATTTATACAGTAAAGTGATAATGGAAATAGGCCATTCAATAATGAGTAAAATGGCTGGGAATGGCGTAGTCATATTATCAGGGATAATGAAAGATAAGTTAGAAGAAGTAATCGTATCTTTACGCACACATAATTTTGTATTGGACCATTACCTTACAGAAGGTGATTGGGCCGTAGCAGTCGGCCATAAAGAAGAGTGATGAATAGATTTTTTGTGGACCCAAAACATATAAAGAACGATCGCGTTTCAATAAATGATTCGACAGCACACCAAATACATACAGTGTTAAGACTAAAGGCCGGTGATAACATTACGTTACTGGACAACACAGGCATAGAATATCTGGTAACCATAGAGCAGGCATCTCCTACCAATGTTGAAGCTAGAGTATTGAAAACAACAAAGGGTCTAGCAGATCCAACCATTTTTATACGCCTATACCAAGGCATTATGAAAGGTAGTAAGTTTGATATGACTTTGCAGAAAGGAACTGAAAGTGGCATATCTAGTTTTGTGCCCACGGTATGCCAAAGAAGTGAAGTAAAAGTTACAGATGACTGGTTCGATAAAAAAATCGAACGATGGTCTGCAATAGTGAAAGAGGCGTCCGAGCAAACTGGTAGATCCTATATACCAGATGTAAAACATCCTGCTACTTTATATGAAGCGTTCCTCAGCGAAAAAAGTTTCAAGCTAATTGCATGGGAAAAGGAATCCGATCTTCACCTTGGAGAAGTTATTCGAAATAATGAAGCTGACATTCTAAACCGAGGCCTAAGTATCTTCATTGGGCCAGAGGGCGGATTTGAAGACGAAGAAATACGTGCAGCTCAAGACGCCAACATCTCAACGGTTAGTCTGGGTAAACGAATACTTAGGGCAGAAACCGCAGGTATAATTGTATCAAGCTTGGTACTATATCAACTGGGAGATTTGGGCTGACAACAGAATAACGGTTAAGTTTCATACCCAATTAAGATATCATCTCCTTCTATCCTTACCTGATATATTTGCAAAGGCTCCACTGCAGGAGGGCTTACTACTTCCCCTGTCCTTATATCAAACTCGGCTCCGTGGCATGGACATTGAATAACGTTCCCATCTAAATCTCCGTCCGATAAACCACAACCCGCATGGGTGCATTCCTCATCAAATGCATAAAATTCTCCCTCCAAATGGGCTATTATTACCTTGCTATCCTCTATTTCCGCAGAAATCATGTCTCCATCTTGAATATCGCCCACGCTAGCAACTTTAATAAAATTCTCCAAACCTGCCCCCTTAAGTATTCTTCTCTACAGTCTAAAATGCAAAAGAAATATATCATAAACTAGAAAATATTATCTACTCCTATAACAACAAACTTCCATCTCCAAATATCCAGTAATATACAAGATACAATCCAGAAAGCACTAGAAATATATTCCCAGTAAACCCTATTAATGGAACTATCCTTTTGATGAATTGAGTCACAATATCTCTAAAAAGGACGACCCCTAGTGTGGCAGATGTCAATACAAGTCCCATCCCTAATCCATAACTCACAAATCTTGCTATAGATTCCAAAAACTTCATATCACCAAGTTGATTCCCAGATAATATGCCAACAGCCGCTAGGAATATCGGAAAGGCACACCCCAGAGAAGACACAGCATATAATATGCCGAATATAAAAACACCTCGATAACCCTTTCTATTACTAAGTCCTACTCTCGAAACGACCGTTAACGCTAAATGATCCTTGGTAATAATAAGCCACAATCCAGTCATCAAAATAATTATCCCTACCATTAATCCTGCTATCGGGAAAATGCTAACTATGTAGCCTCCAGTCACTGTTACTATTATTCCTGCAACTAAAGAAAAGGCCACAAATCCGGCAGTAGCCATCAGACCCAGGGCAATGCCTTGTGTTACTGCTTTCAAAGGATTATCAGTCTCGGACACTGCCCCTAACTGATATCCAATGTACGCCGGCAACATAACGACCCCACAAGGATTAAAGGCAGCTACTATCCCTGCGCTAAAGGCAAAAGCTATAGGTATGTCCACAAACAATGTTAAAGCCCTCCAAGTAGATTTACCCTATTATACATGGTACTATTGTCGCTACATCGTAGCTCAATACATATAAGTGCTTATAAGTCCTTGTAATGACTTACAGATCAATCAGCCTCTAGTTTATTATATGTATTCGAGAAACAGATTATAATCCCAAACCATCCAGTTAATACCAATATGTTTTATTGACAACAAAGCACAGCTGTACATAAAATGGCTGTGAATGGAGCACAATATGACCGGTATCGAAAAACTCTACGATCTCAGCAGTACAGACCGCAAAATAGAGCATTGTAGCGCGTCGATAAGAGAAATTGACTTGGCTCTAAGTGATAATTATATTCTGCTCCAGAATCAGGAAAATCTTGACAAAGCATCGACCATTTTGCAGACACAAGAAACCAGACGTACCGATTCTGAACTTTTATTTGAATCTACCAAGGCCAAAGGAGATAAAATAGAAAAAGACCTATACGGTGGTTCTATATCTAATCCACGAGAATTAGAAGACATGCAGAAAGAGTTGGATATGATCAGGGCACAACAACAAAAATGCGAGGATTCGTTATTAAAGACATTGCAATCTGTAGAGAAAACCAAATATGTTGTAGACAAATTAGAGACATCCATAGCCAAAATAAAGCTAAGTAAACTCGAAGAAGAGAAGATTTTGACTCAAAAAAAGAAGACCTTAGAAGACTCCTCCCTTCAACTACGACAGTATCGCTCTAAGCTTTCTACTTCAATGAACTCCCAGCACTTAAGCTTATACGATACCATAAACAAATCACGCATATCGGATCCTGTAGTAAAAATAGACAGGGGCATGTGCCAAGGATGCCGTATCTCTCTACCCACAGGGCTAGTACAATCAACTAAAACATCAAAAACTCCAGTCCAATGCCCAAGTTGCAGCAGAATATTAGTCTCCAGTTAAAACATTATGAAAGCCATAGGATATTTCTACGAAGACACGGAATCCCCTGAATTCGTCTTATCCAATCAAAGAGAAGGCTTTATTTCTTATTGTGCTCAACATGACCATCAAGCCGTGACGGAATTTGTGGACAGGAAAATCGATGATACAAACCGTTCCGGCTACAACCTGCTGTTGAAATACCTTCAGGAATCTGGTTCTGAATTTCTCTTATTAGTAAGTGGTACAGAGATTCTTAGTAATGACCTTGAGTCTTCTATAGATCGAATCCTGGAGCTCGATTCTTTTGGAGCTAAAGTCATATGCACAACAGGAGATATACCAGATCCTTTTCAATATGCACTAAAACGATGGGCCAACGTTAATCCCAAAGGTACCAGGGGTCAACAAATAAAAGAAGCTATGATGGCTAAGGCAATGAGAGGGGAAGGGCTCGGGAAACCACCTTTTGGGTACAAAATTGGTTCTGACGGGAGACTAGAACTCAATGAAAATGAACACGCCGCAGTGAAACATATCTTCCAGATGTATACAAAGGAAAACATGGGAATGAGACGCATTGTCTCTAAACTAAATCAGATGGGAGTCACCACAAGAAGCGGTCGAGGATGGTCAATAGTTACTATAAGAGACATACTAAGAAATCGATCCTATATAGGAACATATAATAGATTCGGTATTGTAACCCCTAGGAACCATACCCCGATAATAGAACCTGAAACTTTTAGAATGGCTCAAGAAATCTTAGGAAGGTTTAGCACACCTAGAACACAATTAAGCAACGAACCATTTATGCTGTCTGGCATGATTTACTGTGCCTATTGCGACAACAACATGATAGGGGTTAATAGACAACAAGGGTGGAGGAGAAAGGATTCCTCTCGTGTAACAGGCACATACAGATATTATCAGTGCCAATCAAGGGTCAACAAAGGTATGTGCGACTATCACACATGGAGATCCGATGTTTTAGAAGAAAAGATAAAAGACCAAATAAAAGAACTTTTGATAAACGGGGAAGTGAATATAAAGGTCATGGCAACAGGACTGTCTTCTTTACCAGATAGCAGCATCCAAACAGAACATCCTGACCCAAATTTTATAAAAACTTTAGAATCTGTAGCTGCCGGATTTATATCTCTTTCATATATGCGAGATGCCGTCAGCAGTATTAAAAAAACCAGAGAAAATACAGGTCGCACTTCATCCGGAGACAACTTGCTTGCCAATGCTATAAACAGTGGCAATCTGTCCAATGTAATAAATAGTTGGCATACTCTGGATTCAAATACACTAATTCCTTTATTTAAGGGGATGATAGAAAAAGTAACAGTCTCTGACGATTCTATAGACATAAAGCTTAAGCATTTTTGACGCGTTATCACTCTAATGATAAAATTACCTATCGTTGATCGGTAGATTGGGTGATCGCTCCATATTATATGGGGAGGAAAGTCCGAGCTCCACTGGGCAGGGTGCTGGCTAACGGCCAGGCGGGGAAACCCGACGGAAAGTGCAACAGAAAACAAACTACCTCTGAAAAGAGGCAAAGGTGAAATGGCGAGTTAAGAGCTCACCGCTTCAATGGTGACATTGAAGGCATGGCAAACCCCACCCGGAGCAAGGCCAAATAGGAGAACTAAGATAGCTCAGGTCGTTCTCGGGTTGGCTGCTAGAGGCTACAAGTAATTGTAGTCCCAGATAGATGATCACTGTCTCTATCCAGAGATACAAAACTCGGCTTATATATCTACCTTCAACGACTCTATTGCCTATTAAGTGACATAGTAATGACTGAAGATAATTTTAGAGAACACACAATTCGACAAGCTTTATCAACCAAAACTTTTGGGCATTCCCTAGTATTCCTTGACTCAACTGTTTCTACTATGACAGAGGCCCGTAAATTAGTTAATAACAGCGCCCCTGAAGGAACGTTAGTAATTGCAGAGGAACAAACCGGGGGTAAGGGTAGGTTCGATAGGGATTGGGTTTCACCGCACGGAGTTAATTTGTATATATCGTTGATACTGAGGCCTTCAACAGAAGTTCTTGTGAAATTAGGAATAATTACGTCTCTTGCCTTGGCCAGAGTTATAGATAATTTCCTTCCTTCCTATAAAAGTGTATCCATAAAATGGCCAAATGATTTGCGTATAAACAAAAAAAAAGTTGCCGGAATCTTGATAGAAAACCACATTGGTGACCATCAAAACCACAATTACTCTATAATAGGCGTTGGAATAAACGTAAATTCACAACCTATTAAAACTCCATCCATATCAGCAATAGCCACCAGTGTATTTCAAGAAACGAATAACGTTACAAACAGAGTAGAATTTTTAAAGTCCTTCTTAAAGGAGCTAGAGAATCTTTATCTTAACGTTTTAAATTACGACAGCATCAATCGCGAATGGAAAATGTATTTGGACAATATAGGAGATAACATCACTGTCAGATGGGGTAACTATACCTATGTCGGCATAGCAGAAGACGTAGACACAAACGGAAGTTTAATTCTGAGGCTTCAGGATGGCAATATCAGGACCATGCCTGCAGGAGAAGTAACCCTAACTGTTTAAAATCAAAATGACAGCGTTTCGCCTATCCCTCTCAATATGGCCTTCTCGTAGATATAAGCAGCAACAGAAATATCTTCCAATGCTATTCCCTGAGACTCAAAGAGGGTAAGACGTTCATTATCAATTGGAACCCTCAGGTCACCAGACACAATATCTGATAATTCTACAATTTGATCCCACATTGCAATACCTGAATCTACCGCCATTACCAAATCAGCGCATTCGATCTTTGCCTGGTCTAAATCATCAACAGCAATCATAGCAGATCTTAATATTGCTGTTTCATCCAATTCTCTTCTGCTTAATGAGTTTGCGCCGGCCGCATTAATATGAGCCCCAGGCTTGATCCACTCACCCAATACAACTGGATCAAGAGTTCTAACATTAGTTATAGCCACTACTATATCAGTGTCTTTTAGAGCTTCTTCGGCTGAATTGACAGCAATTACATCTATTCCCAGAAATTCGCTCATAATGGCAGCGAATTCTTTCCGTCTATCCTGATTCCTGCTGAATGCTTTTATTACTTCGATATTACGCACGTTGCATATAGCCTCTAGCTGCGATCTGGCTTGAAACCCAGTGCCCACAATGCCCACTGTGCTTGCCTTTCCTGATGCCATGTACTTAGTTGCCAAACCACTCGCAGCTCCTGTTCTTCTTTGCCCCAATGAACTAGCTTCAATAATTGCTAATAACGTTTTGGATTCTCCACCGTAAAGTAGGACTAATGGCTTTCCTGCACCCATAACTTTAAATCCACTGACGCTCATGCCTCCCAGAACTGAAACCATCATAGTTAGACCAACTCCATTTGCTTCTGGACGCACTCTGGAAAGATTAACAGCAGTACCTGCCGATTTTTCTTTGAAGCCTTTTTCCAATGCATCAATAGCCCCTGGCATATCCAATAAACCCACAACATCGCTTTCAGAAAGAAATATTGTCATTTGGCCTCCTATACTGTACTGTGATTAGATTTTTGAAGCATGATTTAATCCCGATAATATGGTACAACATACCGTCATTAAATTTAGCATTACTAGACAATGCAACTAAAGCTTTGACTGTATGGGGTTCTTGTTTGCCTCGCCACATGAACTATCATACAATGAACTTTAGATTACACTGAATCTTTATAATAAGGAAGAAACGTTTGAAAACGAGACGAGACTTAGATTATGAATCGTTCTTAACATTAGCCTCTCAGCAAGGGTTCAATACGGACGACGATCACATGAGCGATTTATATATAGAAGTACAAGCTATGTACCGAAGAATGCAAGAACTAGACCAAATACTACTTCCTCGCACCAAAGATTACCCAGACATGAAAGAAAAGTCCTAGAAAATGCCTGATAAAGACATATTTACACTCACTATAAGTGAACTTTCCCACTACATTAGTACGAGACAAATATCTCCCGTAGAAGTTCTAAACGAGTATATAGAAAGAATAGAAAAAACTGACCCACAATTAAATTCTTTCATAACAAAGATGTTTGAACACGGAGCACGAAAAGCTGAAGATGCAGAAAGGCAAATACTCAAAGGAGAATATAAAGGGCCTCTGCACGGCATACCCATAGGACTGAAGGATTTATTTTGGACAAAAGGTACAACCACCACTTCTGGATCCGATATCAACAAGGAATTTGTTCCTACCAAAAACTCCACAGTTGCTGACCTTTTGAATATAGCGGGTTCATACTGTATCGGTAAATTGCACATGACAGAGTTTGCCTTCAATGGAACCAGCCTCAATAGACATTTTGGACCTGCCCGCAACCCTTGGAACACAAGTCACATGGCTGGTGGATCCAGCAGTGGTGCAGGTGTAGCAGTAGCAAGTGGACAAGTACCTTTAGCTATTGGTACTGACACAGGTGGTTCCGTTAGAGTTCCTGCCTCATTATGCGGGATTACCGGACTAAAACCCACCTTTGGCCTGATAAGCAGATTTGGAGTCACTCCTTTATCATGGTCTATGGATCATGTTGGGCCTTTAGCAAAAACTGCCGAAGATACCGCCATTGCCTTAAATGCACTGGTTCAATTCGACCCTAAAGACCCCGACTCGGTACCAACACACGAAACAGATTACACAAAATACCTAGAGCGGGGAATAAAAGGCATACGTATAGGCATACCTAAGGATTTTATATGGGACCTCGTAGACCCTGAAGTGAAATTGGCTTTTGATAAAGCAATTAAAGAAACTGAATCTCTAGGTGCCGTAGTAAAGGAAATTATCAATCCAGACCTTGAACTGATTAACATGGCCGGAAGTATTGTGCAGACATCCGAGGCTGCCACTATCCATCGTTCTAATGTCCTGAACAACGGGGATTCTTTCGATCCAATAATAAGAATGCGCATTGAAACAGGCTTGTTTATAACAGCTGAGTCATATATAAAAGCCCAGCAAATCCGGATGGATAAAAAAACTGAATTAATCAAACAATTCGATGACGTAGACTTAATAGCTACTCCGACCACTTCCATACCTGCGCCACGGCTGGATCAAGAACGCATTGATATTAACAACCATGATGTACACATAAGAGAAGCCTTATTAAGAATAACCCGTATTTTCAGCACAATAGGCCTACCAGCGATTTCTATACCTTGTGGTCTTTCAAACAACAAGCTGCCTATAGGATTGCAATTAGTGGCTAAACCCTTCAATGAACAAATGCTTCTTAACGTTGCTCATTGCTTTCAGATGGTTACAGATTGGCATAACTTGAGGCCAGATTTGACAATATCTAACTGAATTAAAACCAAGTATGTGCTAAAGATTCATACAATAACCTGAGTGCCAAAACTGTCAGAACAAAACTGAATGTTTTACGGAAAATACGCTCTGGCATCCACAACAAAATAGTCTTCCCTGACCAAGTGCCCACAATTCCAAACACTATCATGCAGCTTATAATGGAAAGATAAGGAGCAAAAGAAAAACCTAAAACGCCAAAAGTTAAGATCTTGACACCATGTTGCCAAGACATAAAAGCTGCATGAGTAGCAACAGTCATCCGCCGTTCATTGGTAGTAGCCCTTATGAATGGTGCTATCAAAGGACCCGTGCCGCCAACAAACATTGTTGCGAATGATGATACGGCTCCAATCCCAAAAAAGGTTTTTCTTGAAGGTCCAATCACTCCTGTAGAAGGACCCCACAACGAGTACAGTATGAATAGGCCAATTATGCCTTTCAATAAATTTGCCGGTAAAGCAAAAACTATTTGTCCACCTAGGGTCGCCCCTATAGTAGTTCCAATAACGAAAGATGTCATCCATGTATATTTGATATGTCGCCACATCATCGTTGCCCTAGAAAAGTTTGAACTCATTTGTATGACCGCGTGTACAGGTATTATGGCAATAGGAGGCATTAAAGATGCAATTATTGATATCAACATAGCTCCACCACCAAGCCCAAAAGCAGCTGATATAACCGATGTAAAAAAACTCGAAACACAAAGTACAATAAATGCCCATTCGGAAATTCCAGGGGCGCTTGATAAAAGGTTATTAAGGAGATCCATAATTAAAGCCGTGTGAATTTCTAATGTCTGTCACCATGCCCAAGTGATCGTTCGGGGTCTACTCTATCTCTCACAATCTGTTTTATTTCTTTTGGCTGAGGAAATTTTTTGTTCGACCTTAAAGACCAAACAACCTCTTCATTTATTCTAATCTCAAATATCCCACCGCTAGATGGAATGAGGCTTATTTCCTGAATATTGTTCTCAAAGCTATTTAAAATCTCCTGAGTTACCCAAGATGCCCTAATCATCCAATTGCATTGAGTACAATATTCGATTTCTATTCTAAAGTCTTGTTTTCTATTCACTTCATACCTCAATATCTACCCATGTCATTACATATTCACGAGAATACCATATTAATATACTATTAGTGGAACAAATAAAAAATATTTTCAGTTTTTCACTCTATAAATATGCTACTTGTATTATTATCAACCATATTCACCACCTTACTTCTCACTGCCAATATCACGGCAGTAAAGATTGTAGCAGTTGGCAGTGACGGGATAGACGCAGGCATACTAGCGTATCCATTTACTTTCCTAATATCTGATGTTATATCAGAAGTCTATGGCAGAAGAACTACGACCAAGATCATTTGGTTCGGCTTCTTAGCAAACGTTATTATGATCTCCATTATATTTCTAGCAGGCAATATGCCTCCAGCTATTTTTTGGGAGGAACAAGAATCTTATGATCGAATACTAGGATCCGTTCCTAGAATAGTAGCAGCGTCAATGTTAGCCTACATAATTAGTCAAAACCATGATGTAATAGCGTTCGAAATGTGGAAAAATCTTACACACGGAAAATTCTTATGGCTTAGAAATAGCGCTTCAACAATTGTTTCACAGGGAGTAGACACTATCATTTTTGTTCTTGTGGCTTTTGCCGGCACCTATTCTAACAGTGAAATCTGGAACATGATATGGATAACCTATGTCTTCAAAGTATCGATTGCGGTAGCTGACACACCTCTGGTTTATCTGATTGTCTACCTCACAAGAAAAAATCATCAGACTCTAGCGACACCAAGTTGAGGCTATCACGATTTATATTAAACTACCATGACAATTATTGGCCAATAATCTGAACTATTACATCTCTAGGCCTTGGCATATCCAACTCAACCAAAAAAATACTTTGCCATCTACCTAGCGTTAGAGTGCCATTCACTATTGGAACTGACTCGCTCGTGCCCAACGTTAAATGTTGGCAATGAGCATGGCCATTAGGGCATTCGTCGTCATTCATGTTGACAGTCCTAATAGAAAAATCGTTGTGCCTGTAATCTGCCTCTCTAGGTGATATGCGTGACAAAAAATCTGCCATATCTTCAAGAAGAAGGGGTTCGTTTTCATTTAACCGAATAGCACATGTAGTATGACTAGAGTATATAACTGCAATACCACTATTTATACCAGACTCAGCAACAAATTCCTTAACTTTGTCTGTTATATCAATAAACTCTGGCGCTTTTGTTGTATCTATATGAATATTGTTTGTCGAAATGTTCATATTGCTATCTGAAGCTTAAGTTGTTACAAGATTTCCTGTAGCCGACGTGGTATTTTAGCATACCACAATACAGTTTCCAATACTGCGGGAACTCACCAATACGATAATAACCTTAGCTCTCTCTTTCTAAGAGGAATGCAATCAGTTCCTGTAATTCTATTCTATAAACTTTATCTATTTTGATTGTCTCTAACAAACTTACTGCATCATATGCATAACTATTAGCTAGTTTATCCATGTATTCAGTTGTACCAACATCATTCAATATTGACAAAACTCTCTCAACATCATCCTCATCAATACCATCTTGTCTATATATCTTCGATATTTCCTTCACGGCCGTTTGAGTACCGTTTTGCAAGGCATGAATAATTGGCAATGAATTCTTCCTTCTACGCACATCATTGGCAACATTCTTGCCTGTGTTCTCCTCTAATCCCCATATGCCCAGATAGTCATCTCTGATTTGAAAGACCAATCCTAAAATCCTTCCAAACCCAGACATTCCCCTAATTGTGTCTTGGTCCGCCGTTCCCAATAATGCACCCAGTTTTAAAGCACAACTTATTAATGCTCCAGTCTTTCTACTAATCATCTCTAGATACTCTTTGGTGGTTATGTCTAATTTGCCCTCGTATTCAAGATCCAAATACTGACCTTCTACTGTCTCCAAATATGCTTCGCTAAGAGTCTCTGTGCATCGTAATCTCAAATTATTATCCAGAATTTGGTTTAAACTATTTTTAACAGTCAAATCGGACAAGATCCTTATATAATTTCCTACCTGAAGGGCTTTCGATACGCCCCATATACTCCATACGGTAGGTCTATGTCTTCTTTCTTCATCTTGATCTTGGATATCATCATGTACTAGGGAGAAATTATGAACCAGTTCCACTGCCGCTGCTCCTTGCAAAGCATTGTCCAGAACTCCTCCAACTGACTCACATGCAAACATACATAAAGAAGACCGTATGCCTTTTCCTTGCATTGATGAAGTTGCATTACCTTCCTGATCTAACCAGCCAAAATGGTATTTTATTGCATTGGCAATTTCGGTATTCTTCACTGAAGACACCATATAGAGATACTCTTCAACTCTGGCTCTGTACTTCTCTAAGATAGCTGGTGAATGTTGCACTAGTACACCTATAAAATCATCTTCCACTACATTGGAATTGATCAACTAAGCTGAAATAATAAAACCCTCGCGGCATTTAATCATCCAAATAGTCCTCTCTAATTAGATCTTCTCCATAGCGAAGAAGAGTCTTTCTGCGTTCAGCGTCTACCCCTGAAGACTCGAGATATGTGGCAAGCATTTGTTTAACAGATAGCTCTTCCACTCTAACGTCTCCCAATCTAGTTCTTCTATCTCTGGATATTTGTTTAACAATTGGAGTCACGAATTGTGCCTGTTCTAGCGCAAGCCGTATTTCATTCTCTCTTAACAAAGGTTCTGCATCTTGATTCATATTAATCTTGATTCTTACGATAGATCCAACGAAATGATGCCTTTTTATGGTTTTGAGGGTTTCAATAGTGGGGTCTTGTCCTTTATCTACATTTACTTCAATAGTCAAAAATCTCCTGCCTGGTACAGTTTCAAATCTAAAATCAGAAACCCTGCTTCCGGTAGGTAAAGATGGATCAATATCTATAATGCAAAACCCTTTATTATCATTTTCTTCACCAAAGTCTACCTTCTCCAAGCTGCCAGAATACACTACATATGGGTTCTTGGAGAGAATCTGATGTTTATGTATATGCCCCAATGCAACGTAGTCTAAAGAAATATTCGCTAATGTGCTCTGCATAATAATTGGATCTCTGCCAAGCAACATGGACTTCTCAGAGCTAGTTACCGCTGTATTCAATGAAACATGTCCTACCAATACTGATGGCATAGACGTGTCTAATTGCTCTATTTCTGTTGATATTAAATTTGTAACTCTGGCCTGTATTTCTTCGTTGATTTGTTCTATATTCAAATTTCTGGTTTCTTCCCGTGCCAAAAAGGAACTTCTCCTTATCCAGGGCAAAGCAATGATCTGCAAATTTCCATTCTTTGTTTCTAATTGGTACGTGGTCAATCTATCACCAATTACAATGTTTGGAACCTTCAATGTGTTAAATATGTCAAGAGCAGTAGCTCTACTAATAACATTTGGCATATCATGATTGCCAAGTAATAAAAATGTTGGAATCTTTCCATCTGACAGCTTAGCAATTCTTTTGGCGAATTCGCGTTGGTGAGTTTGTGACGGATCTCTACTTTTGTATGCATCCCCCGCAAATAAAACGGCATCTACTTCGTTGGAGAGAGCAAAGTCGACAACTTGATCAAATGCTACTAAAAAATCGGTCAGTCGCGAATTCAAGCCAGTGGTTTCATCAATGGCCCCGTAACTCTCGACCCCAATATGAACATCTGAAAAATGTAAAAGTCTCACAACCTAAATCACTATAACAAAATTTGTAGTGGATCCATTAGATGATCCTTGTTTGCCTTAATACAGTTGTTAAGTATATCAAGCTAATATCTTAGGATAAAGACCAAATAAAACCGATTGGCAAATTACTTATGCTGAGGTATCCTTCTAAAAACATTTCTTTTGGAGAACGTCGTTGTATAAAGCCCCTAGAGGAACCTCTGATATATTGCCTCATGAACAACAGCAGTGGAATTACGTCAAGGATATTGCAACCACTCTCGCGAAAAGTTACGGCTACCAGTTACTTGAAACTCCAATATTTGAAAACACTAACCTATTTTCCAGAGGCATAGGCCAAACTACTGACGTAGTAGAAAAAGAAATGTATTCGTTCGAAGATCGTGGAGGGGAATCCTTAACACTAAGACCAGAGGGAACCGCTCCAGTCTGTAGAGCTTATCTGGAACACGGAATGCACAATCTGCCTCAACCAGTGAGAATGTTTTATCTTTGTCCAATATTTCGATATGAGCGACCTCAGTCTGGTAGATACAGAGAACACCACCAATTTGGAGTCGAATGCATTGGAGATATCGATCCCTCTATAGACGCGGAGATAATTGCAATGGCCTGGAATCTGATGAATAGTTTGAGGCTTACAAATCTTTCTCTTCTCATCAATACGATTGGAGACTCAAAATGCAGGCCCTCTTATATTGAAGACTTGAAACTCTATTACTCAGAGCAAATTGACAAATTATGTGGTGATTGCCGAAACAGATTAAACAGAAATGCATTACGTTTACTGGACTGCAAAAAAACTGACTGTATAAGAATTGCCGATAGCGCACCTCAAATATTGGACCACCTATGTAGTGAATGTTTGGATCATTGGCACCAACTAAGAAACCATCTTGATTATCTGGGTATCCCATATACAGTAAACCAAAAGTTAGTCCGCGGCTTTGATTATTACACAAGAACAGTATTCGAAATCCAACCCGCCGAAGAAGGTGCCCAAAGTAATATTTGTGGTGGTGGCCGATATGACGGGCTTATGGAACAAATAGGAGGACCCCCTACTCCTGGGATCGGATTTGGAGTCGGAATAGAGAGATTAATAATAAATTTAGAACGTCAAAATATTTCTATTCCTACCTTTCCACCTGCCTCGGTATTTGTTGCCCACATAGGAAATGAAGCGAAATCTATGGCTTTAATGCTATCCCAACGACTGCGTCAAAAAGGCATAGATACTATACTTGGTCCTACGGATAGAAGTCTTCGGGCCCAAATGCGGTACGTGAATTCAGTCGATATACCATTCGCAATTATTGTTGGAGAACAAGAGATACAAAATGATGTTGTCATTCTAAGAGACATGACTATTGGTGAACAAACCGAGCTTACTATTGAAGAAGCGATTGCCGAAGTAAAGAAGAGTAAATAAACTTGACTAAACTGGCCACGTGGACAAATTATATGACATATCCCAAAACAAATATTCATACCTTGTAGAAGTCAAAAAATGACCCGCTATGCCATTATATGTGGATTCACCCCCACCATCCGCTAATTCATCAAGATTCTCTTTTAGTTGTTCAACAAAACACCCAAATTCTTCAGATGTATACATTTCTATCCAAGATATATACTGGTTGTCAGATGACAAATTGCTATTGGCCTTCAAATAATCACCAGTCTCCGCATATCCCCACTGGCAGGGCAACAACGTTGAGATTATATCCAGCAAGCTTCCCTCGTAAGCCACTCTAAGCAGATAGTCTGTATAAGCTATTGTAATAGGTGCTGGTTCCACATTTTCTAAACTATCTATAGGTATATTAAACTTTTGTGCAAATGACCTGTGCAAATCCATTTCAGTGTTTATAGTTTCAGTAAGTAGATCCGAAAACTGACTGATAAAATCTAGGTTCGGGGCTTTGGCCGCAGCAATGGCCAATACTCTACTATATTGAATCAAGAAATAATAATCTTGCTTCACATAAAATTGAAATTTTTCTATAGGTAGACTACCCAGGCCCATTTCTAATACGAATGGATGCTGAAACAATTTCTCCCACAAGTAACTATATTCTGAACGTAATCTTTCACTTGTCTTCATAGCCTAGAATCCTACCCTTTTTCACCAACATGGAACGCTATAGTCTTCATAAACATAGTACCGTAGGTCACGTCATTAAATCCAACATGTTCCATTAATTGTGCAAGGTCCTTTGGAGCGAGATAACCTTCCACCGACTCGGGCAAATAAGTATATGCCTCCTTATTTCGTGCCAAGATGGCACCCATGATTGGAACTAAACCTCTAAAATATAACTTCATTAACTTGCCAACCAGACCACTACTAGATATTGGAACTATGTCCAATATTACCGCTTTGCCTCCAGGCTTTAAAACGCGTAGCATTTGTTCCAATGCCCTATGTTTATCTGCAAAATTCCTCATGCCAAAACCTACGGTGACGCAAATAAAGTGATTGTCTGAAAATGGCAAGTTCAATGCATCCCCTAATACCCAATCTGATTTAGATGACACACCTTGACTGTAAGCCTTTTGTTTGGCAATCGGTATCATGTTATTCGCAAAATCCAATCCTATCACCTTTTCAACCAAAGGATTGTTTACGAATTCCAAGGCAAAATCACCAGTGCCAGTAGCCACATCCAGCACTTCTCCATTCATGCTGCCCAACCCTAATTTAGTGGCTTTCTTCCTCCAGAAATGATGCATGCCTCCGCTCATAACTGTATTCATCAAATCATAATGCCCTGCGATTTTATCGAACATACCAGAAACGTATCTAGCTTTATCATTGCCGTTCAAATTAACCATATTAATACAATATTATTCAGTACTTCTTTGATATCTCAACTCTTCATTCATAAAACCTAATAGCCCCAAAGAATCAATTGTCTTTGCAACTATATATTCGACTATATCCTCTACAGACCTTGGTTTAAGATAGAATGCTGGTACCGGAGGCAAAATAGCCACACCTAAATTAGAAACCTTCAACATATTCTCCAAATGAATAGAGGATAAAGGAGTCTCCCTTGGAACCAAAACCAGTTTCCGTTTTTCCTTTATGCAAACGTCAGCTGATCTTTGTAGTAAATTACTTGAAAGGCCATTAGCAATGGCAGCCAATGTGCCGACACTACAAGGGGTGATAATCATTCCTGAAGTAGGCATTGTGCCACTAGCAATAGGGGCTTTTAGATCCCCTATTGGGTAGTATTTAAAATCTGGGAATTCACTCCATCGAGCCAGGGCAGCGTTAAAAGTTTCATCCATCTCTTCCTGCCAAACCATACGGGCAGCGGCAGTACACGTCATGATAACTGGAATATCCTTATTTATAAGCATCTCCACCGTGCGTTTTGCCAAAATAGATCCGCTTGCACCCGATATCCCTACAACTACTGGATCCATACTGCTCCTTCAATCAAATTAACTTAAACGTATACTGCTGCTAATGTACAAATAAATAATACTATAGCAATGTAACCATTAATATTAAAAAAGGCTACATCTATCTTAGTCAAATCTGTTGGAGACACTAGCCTATGCTCATATATCAAAAGAAACGCGGCTATCGTACAACCCAAATGATATATTGGGTTAATATCTAACAAAACACCCAAGGATACAAATGAAAATATAGTTAAAATGTGCATCAATTTCGCAAAATTCATAGCGCTGCGGATCCCAAACCGTTGAGGTATGGAATGCAAATTATTCTTAATGTCAAAATCATAATCCTGACAGGAATACAGTATATCAAACCCTCCGATCCAAGTGGCAACGGCAAATGCCAGAACTATAGGCTCCCAACTAAAAGATCCGGTTGTTGCTATCCATGCACCGGCAGGAGCTATGCCATCTGCAAAACCCAATACAAAATGACAAGTCCAAGTGAATCTTTTGGTATATGGATAAAGGATAACTACCAATGCGGCCACAGGAGACAACATTAAACACAAATAATTTAACTGTGAGGCTGCTATAAAGAAAATTACCAATGACACAGCTGCCAAAAACTGCATTTCTCTTAGCCTTATGATCCCGGCAGGCAGATGTCTTTCTGATGTTCTGGGATTAATTTTATCTATATGTCTATCTATTATTCTGTTGGATGACATAGCCAAGGTCCTAGCAGAACCCATAGCGATTGTAATCCAAATAAACTTGTTGAGTGATGGCATGCCGTCGCTCGCGAGTAGCATTGCTATATATGCATATGGCAATGCAAAAACGGTATGCTCAAACTTTATGGAATCCAATATTTGCTTTATTTTAGACATCAGATTCTTTGACCTCATTACGGAACTTCGTTTCAATTAAGTCGAAAAATATCTAACTACTCTATGCCATATTCGGCCCATCTATCGCTCACCAGACTTCTCATTTCCTGACTCATCTCTATATCGGGTGGCCACTCCCTTTGACGATCATCCATGGATCCTTTATTAGTAGCATCTATACCAATTTTACTTCCGTATTGTGGCATCGGTGAAGAATGATCTAAATCATCAACTGGACCAGATGCATAAATGATATCTTGGTCAGCATTTAAATTATTGGTAACCCTCCATGCCACTTCAGAAACATCCTGTACGTTTACACTTTCATCCACAACGATGATTGCTTTTGCCAACATCATCAACCCCATACCCCAAAGAGCGTACATAACTTTGCTTGCCTGTCCAGGATATTCTTTTCTTATGGACACTATTACGAGATTATGGAAAACCCCCTCGGCTGGCATATTCATATCCACTACTTCCGGTAATACCATCTGTATTATAGGAAGGAAAATTCTCTCTGTAGCTTTGCCCATGAAAAAGTCTTCTTGCACGGGCCTTCCCACTATAATCGTAGGATATATTGGGTTTAATCTATGGGTAATAGCAGTTATATGGAAAACAGGGTAGTGATCTGCCAGAGAATAAAGTCCTGTGTGATCTCCAAATGGCCCTTCAATTCGTCTTTCCCCAGGAACAACATATCCTTCGAGTATTATTTCGGCATTAGCAGGAACCTCTAAATCAACGGTTTTACATTTAACTAAATCAACCCCTTTTTCTCTGATGAATCCTGCCACAACTAGCTCATCTAGATCAGGCGGTAACGGTGCAGTGCCAGTCCACAAGGTAGCGGGGTCTCCACCTAGTGCAACCGCTACTTCTAGTTTGTTTATGCCCTCTCGTATCGCCACTCTTTCGTGGTGAGTGCCTCCTTTTTGTGTTTGCCAATGCATTCCAGTAGTTTGTCTATCAAAAACCTGCATACGGTAAGCACCCACATTCCGTGCACCAGATACTGGATCTCTCGTTATAACTAAAGGCAGAGTAATAAAAGGGCCACCGTCCATTGGCCAACATTTCAATACTGGAAATTTGTACAAATCTATATCTGGACCAGTTAAAACTACTTCTTGGCATGGAGCATTCCTAACCATTTTAGGTTGTGACCCAGCCACTTTTATTAGATCCATCAAGGCTTTTGCTTTATTAAGAAACCCCTCAGGAGGACCTCCTTGAACCATACCAAGTAGTTTGCGTATTCTATTAGGCACATGCTCTATATCATCACCACCCAATGCCCATGCTATTCTTTTCTTAGACCCATAGATATTCGTCAACACTGGAATGTTTGTTCCGACTACATTCTCAAAAAGCAGGGCAGGACCACCATTTTTTACTACTCGATCAGTTATTTCAGTTATTTCCAAATTAGCATCAACTAGAGCTTTAATGCGAACCAGTTCTCCTCTGTTTTCCAAAAAATCTATGAATTCTCTTATGTCTTCAAAACGCATTTTTCGTTCACCCCTCACTCTATTTCTCTATCTTTTTGTATCTATACTACTTAGAAGCATTTTCTTAACGGTATCAAAGGCTTGATCCAAAGAATCAGATCTATCCGAATACAACCACCTTATAACAACTTCGTTCATAGATCCAAACCAAGCATAAGCCATAACTTCGGTATTTATAGGCTCTATAGCTCCTTCTTCTACTGCCAGATCCAAATATTTTTTTATCAAACCCGATAATTTAGCATGGCAATCTAACAATTTTTCATCAAATACCTTGCCCAATCCCACACCACCAATAAGCAATATCTTGGCTAAACTTCTATGTTTAGAAATAGTATTGAAAATTATATCTAAGGCAGCATGGATTTTGTTATATGTTCCATTTTCCCTGTTAATGGCAATCTCTATATTGCTGGTTAAGGAAGCAGCGAATCTATCTATTAAAGAAAAGAATATTTCTTGCTTGCTAGGAAAATGAAAGTAGAAAGATCCTTTAGAGGAGTTGGAGGCTTTGACTATATCATCGACAGCAGTTCCGTGATAGCCCTTCTCAGAGAAGATTTCAGTGGCAGCATTCAATATTCTCTGACGAGTGTGTTCCTTGCCCTCATGATTTGAAGCAGTTCTTGTATCTACATCAGTCATGAAACCTCCCTAGACCGACCAGTCGGTCTACAGTCTAGATTAGGCCTCTTTTTGAGTCAATAGAATTAATAGAGAAGCTTTTCAGTCTGAAAATTGATCACAGGACACAATGGAACAATCAAGTCCCCCAAACCCAGCACGTCTATCCAAATCATTATGGGACTAATTTACCCTACGAGAGCAATCAGGACCTAATTCTCGGGGAATGCATCGCTCCACTAGTTATCGGTTCATTTAAGTATACATCTCCATTACGAATCTTGAGGTTAAACCCACAATCGGGCTTTGTGCATACCCAAGCTTTATAATGAATCGGCGCTCCTTGACTCCCAAAATCTGATAAAGGAACAAGATCTCCCGAATTACACTGTTGACATTTTGGTAAATACATACTCTCCACTGGGGCCTCCTCCCTGCCTAAAAAACTTTGCGAATTATATCACCATATAGAATACTGTTACAAGCATTATCGAATTTAATTAGCCCTACAAACTCCCGTACCTATGAAGTAATTTGAGGCCATTGTCATAAAAGATACCCATTTTAGTCGTATTTGATAAACTAGAGTTTGCTATTTCATTGTACACTCTGGACTGGTCCATCAACGGAAAGTCCGTTCCAAAAATCACTTTGTCATGACCAATAATATTATCAATTACATTAAATAGATCTGAATCATATATAAATGGCACTGCGGCAGTATCAAAAAACACATTTTTCATTGCCTTGGCTACCTCTGGCATGAAATTATAAAACGGTAAACCTCCTCCGAAATGAGCCAATATTATAACTGAATCAGGAAAATTGGATATGAATTTGTACAAAACATCGGGTGTTGTATTCCCTTTGCCTGGATAATCATGACCCAAGGGTTCAGAAGCATGAACAAGTACCGGAAGATTCAATTCAAAACATTTATCCATTAAAGGTTTCATAAGCTGCCTATCCGACAAGTCATACCCTTGAGAATATGGATGTAACTCACCAATTCCTATTAACCCTTCCTTTGAACATCTGTCAACTTCATCTAAAGCATGCTGGCCCCACAAAGGGTTCACAGAAAAGAAACCTTTCAAACGATGAGGATATCGTTTCACTGAATCAATAATATAGTTGTTAGATATTCGGGAAAGTCGTTCATTATTCCAGCCTATCCCCAAAACAACTGAAACATCCACGTTATTCTTATCCATAGAATTTATTAGCATTTCCGATGAGGCCATAATGGAATTCTTGCCTGAAAACAAATCTTTCAAAGTATCATCTTCTGCCAATAACGCAGTTTTGTTTTCTATGATATATGGAGGATATATATGTGAATGAAAATCTAAAATCATTAGGAGGAATCTTATTTACCAATAATAGTTTCTATTGCGTGTAGAATTTTTGCAGTAACATCTTTGGTATCGAGTTCACCGTCAATAATTAACCACCTATGAAAATCCTTTTTTGCTAACTGTAAATAACCTTCTCTTACCCTTTTGTGAAAACTCTTCTTTTCTTCACTATCAAAGTTTTGTTCAAATCTGTCTCTCTTGCCTGAATTTCTATACATTCCAGCTTCTGGATTTATATCCAAAAGAATCGTTAAGTCTGGAACCAAATTATTGGTAGCCACACTGTTGATTTCCTCAATCAATGCTAATGACATTCCTCTGCCATATCCTTGATATGCTAAAGTAGAATCCGTAAATCGATCACATATTACGACTTCTCCCCGGCTCAAAGAAGGGGCTATTTTTTCTTGCACAAGTTGTACTCTAGATGCGTTAAATAGAAGTAACTCAGAGGCTGGATTCAATGGAAAATCTCCGAATTTCAGGATTCTTCTAAGCCTATCCCCTAAAGCGGTTCCCCCGGGTTCCCTAAGCAAAGTAACTGTCTTGCCTTTTTTTTCTAAGACAGATTTAATATTGCGAGATTGGGTGCTCTTGCCACTGCCCTCACATCCTTCTAGTGTGACAAATATGCCTTTGTTCATATTATTTCCTAGCGATAGTAACTCGACGTTTAGGCTCTTTCCCAACACTGAAAGATGCTAACATCAGGTCCTCTGCTATTTGATGCTGAAGCTTCCTGACATACGAAGTCTGAGGATTTAGAATTACCCGGTCCTTCCCGGCCTCTATCTGTTCTGCAGCTAACGAGGCTTCCTGAATGGCCACCTCTATATGTTGTATATTACCGTTTTGTCCACTCAAATCATTAAGGAAATCTCTTATCTGCACCGTTGAGTTCCTTTTTAGGACTAATATTGACTTACCGGATTCTTCCGCCTTTTTTAATAGTTTCGGCATGGTTCTGAAAAACTGTTTGGTGGTAACCACCAATTCAGCTCTATCTAAATCATCAACCAAATCTATTGGCATTTGATTCGATTCAATTAACTGAATGATTTTGCCTCGATTTATCCCAAACGGCAAAATTTTCGTGGACTTACCGTAATTGATTTTTTCAATTTGCGCGCTGACATCGACGTTTATTTGGTTCGATTTCGCTTCTGGGTTATCTATATCCGTAGCATTAAACACTCCATTCGCATCTAACCATCTTTTTTCTGGTAAATAATTTTGTCCTCTTAAGATCATATCTACAACTTTACCAACATTTTGGTGGATAGATACTTGATCCCAATTCTGTATTTCCACTACCAATGGAAACGTCGGTATTGATTTCCTTTCCAAAACAGATTTTCTAGTTCTTCGCCTACGAGCTTCATCATCCCCTAAGGTTACAGTTTGTATGCCACCTATCAGGTCACTCAAAGTGGGGTTCAACATGAGATTGTCCAATGTGTTGCCATGGGCAGTAGCTATGAGTTGAACTCCTCTCTCGGCTATTGTGCGGGCTGCTGCTGCTTCTAACTCCGTGCCCATCTCATCAATAATAATAACCTCCGGCATATGATTCTCAACAGCCTCTATCATCACCCCGTGTTGAAGTGAAGGTGTCATAACATGCATCCTTCTGGCATTTCCTATAGCCGGATGAGGGATATCGCCGTCACCAGCTATTTCGTTAGAAGTATCCACTATTACTACCCGTTTGTTAACTTCTTCTGCTAGAAAACGAGCGACCTCTCTAAGCATGGTAGTTTTACCTACTCCTGGTTTGCCTAATAGAAGAATGCTTTGTCCACTCTTGATCAAATCCTCTATGATCTTCATGGTTCCATAAACCGCCCTGCCAACCCTACAAGTTAACCCAATAATCTCGCTTCGTCTATTTCGTATAGCGGATATTCTGTGTAAAGTGTGTTCGATACCTGCCCGATTGTCATCCCCAAATTCCCCTATTCGATCGGTTACGTATTTTATGTCTTTTGCGGTAATCTTTTCTGGGGACATTCTCACCATATGGTTAGAGAATCTCAATTCTGATGAACGACCAAGATCCAAAATGACTTCTAAAAGGTCTCCTGTGTCTTCCATAGCCGCCAGCTGCAACTTGATATTCCGTGGCAACACGGATAGGAAACTTTCCATATCATCCGTTATAGGTAGATCTTTTGAGTCCATTTTTTCGTACAATGTATATCTTCCTTATGATTTATGCCTTGGCTGGTATCAGTTCGGAATTCTCTACCCTTACGGCCAAGGAGGCTGCCATTAATTGGTAGGTTTCATTGGGTATAAACCCTAATTTTTCTAAAGCTAATTTTAAACTTGTTTGATATTCAGGTACTAACATTAACCAAGAGCTAGACTTAATACCGTTCTTTAATCCCCAGCTTACAGCTTCCTCCCAAATGAATAGGTCCTCCGTCGGATGTACTAGGATTTCCATTCTGTTCAACCCGCTCTTGCCAGCAATAACTCTGACCCATCCGTGTATTCTGCCTTCACTAACATATACAGCCTCTTTAACCTCACCGTGAGCTGGTTCAAGAGAATCTTTCCATTCATCAAAAATTAGACCATAGTCGGACTTAACACTTGAAGATATGCATTCACTATAAATTCTGTATAACATACTATCCGATGTAACGCTAACGTCTTCAAAGATGTGGTTCGTTTCATTCTGCGTAAGATTATTGCCCAGTTTTTTGTATAAAATTTCTTTAAATAAATCCTCGAATCCTGATTTTTTTGCCGGATCTATTACTGGATCTTCAACTGGAACCCTCAAAAATATCTTCTGCGCACCCTGATTGCCGGCTAATTTACAGAGAAATTCAAGTAAAGAGACTGAATCCTCCATCGAATCATCAGGCACATTTAAAAAATGTACTTCCCAAGTAGTTGGCCCAGATCGTAGCCTGACTGAAGCCAATCCGCCTAAATGCATTCCATTAACAATTACCGTACCCGGTTCTTTTTGTCCCTGAAGAATTATACTCCCCGCGTTTTGAGTGGATCTAAATACAGTGTTTTGGTAAACACCTAATTTATCCCAAGTATGTGAACAGTCTGGACTTAAGCTTCTTCCATCTAATATAAGTCTCAAAACGTCCGTTGGGCGAATAGTCCTAATCAATTGCGGACTCCTGATATCATGGTAGAAAAATAGTCATGGAATCTAGGGTCGTCTGCTTACTCTTGATGAAAAGCTGTTAACAAGAGTTTGTTCTGCTTTGCAGGCACTTCCTG
>CAZNWQ010000003.1:17139-31932 GCA_964576965.1 uncultured Dehalococcoidia bacterium | reverse complement strand
TCAGGGGTTCGAATCCCCTTGAGGGCACCAATCCCCCCAGCCAGCTAATAATACACATGGATCTTTTTTGCCGTAACAGTATTAGGAAAAGATCCGATTATGAGTTTTCATCCTGACCTGAAAACTAAGACGATTTTTTCATGGGGACAACCAGCGCCACTATTGCTACAACTCCAACCATGCCACCGGCATACAAGAATACGGCATCCATACCCCAGTTTGTTCTTAACAGGCCTGCGATTACAGGAGCAATTGCTCCGAATATAGATGGCCCTGTAAACATAAGAGCTGTGACCGATGATTCTGTCCCGCGAGGAGCACCGTCTATGGCGGCCGCCAGCATAACAGGGTTAACCGTATAAAGGAAAACCCCCAGCAGGCCCAATATTACAACTAAAGACACTCCCTCTCCAAATACTATCAATAATAAGATAAGAAACGACATAGCAAATAAGGATATTGTAATAACCGGTCGCCTGCCAAATTTGTCGGACGTCCATCCCATGATAGGCGCAGACACAACTCCCAAAAGGGTTAATAATGCCATGTGATATCCTATTTTGAATACTTCATAGCCTAAATCTTCATCCATATAAATTATCAGGAATATACTTAAGCTATTGTGTGCCATAGCTCTGACACTTGTTAAAGAAACCATGGCTACCACTGTCGGATTTACAAGAAGTCCTTTGGCCGCAGTCATATAACTCACGAAATCCTGAGATTCTTTGTTTCCCTCTTCCCCAATTGCTCTTCCATAAAATATTAGAACTGCCAATGCACTTACCAAAGCCGGGGCTACCAGCACAAGTGACAACGTCCTCCAATGCAAACCACTCCATTCAAATCCTGCAAACACAAAGCCACCAAGTAATATTCCGACAACTATAGGAGATATACTGTCACCAACAGATCCCCCCATCCTATGTATAGCCAACGCTGTCGCTCTTTTATCGGGATATATCGCCCCCAAGGTGCCAAATGCTGGTGCGTGCCACAAAGATGTTCCTAGGCCAGTTACACCAACCCCTATTAACACCAACCAATAGAACTCTGACGTACCTATAATGAAATATCCCAACGCTAAACTGGTCAAACTCGTTGCTAGAATTATGCCTACTTTTCCTCTCCACATATCAGCAATAATGCCGGCTGGAATGTTCATTATGGAGCTGCACACGGTTCTGGCTGTACCGAATAAACCAACCTGAACATCGTTAAGAACCATAGCTTCTTTAAAAGATGGTATTAACAGGAGAAATGCTTGCTGATAGAAATGCTTTAACGAATGCCCCATCGCCAGTCCTATCATCATGGCAGAGGATCTCTCTTTAACTTGTGTTTCCTGTTCTTGATTTATTGACATATTCAGCACCTTACCACGCAAAATATAGCAAACCATTGTTTGAATAACATCGTTTAACTAATCTCAAAACTGTACCGACTCTTATATTCAACTTAAAGTTGTGTGGAGACAAAAACATTAGATGGAATGTACTTGTTCATAACTTATACCTTCTTTATAATCAACACAATACGAAATGCAATAAAAATAGATGATGAAAAAACAAACAACTAAAGACTTGGATTCATATTTAGATCTGGAATCAATAGTGAACACGCTAATGGGACCAGGGGGATGTCCTTGGGATAAACAACAGACACATGAATCCCTGAAAAAAAACCTTCTTGAAGAATGCTATGAATTGCTGGAGGCTATAGACAATAAAGATAGCAAAAACATAGCAGAGGAACTTGGCGATATACTTCTACAAATTGCTCTACACATACACCTAGGAACAAATAATGGTGAATTCAAAAAACAAGATGTTTTTAACCACATAAATAACAAATTAATCAGAAGACACCCACATGTTTTTGGAGACAATGAAGCTGAAACTACAGAAGAAGTAAAGCAGAATTGGGAAAATATCAAACAGAAAGAACGTGGTGAGTCATCTCGGCTATCTGGGATACCTGCGAATTTACCAGCACTGGCCTATTCGCAACTAGTTCAAGAACGAGCGTCTATGGCAGGATTTGATTGGAATGGGCTAGAGGGACCATTAGACAAGATAGTAGAGGAAATATCCGAATTCAATGAGGCTAAAACTGAATTTGAGCATCAATGGGAAATTGGAGACATACTATTTTCGGTAGTGAATTTGGGCAGATGGATCAACTTATCTGCCGAAGAATCTTTGCGCTTAACTAACAAGAGATTCTCCAGACGGTTTGAATTCATGGAAAACAAATGTAAAGAACTTGGATTAGACTTCATTAGTTTAAACATGGAATCTAAAGAGGAATTGTGGAAAGAAGCAAAGGCAGAGGTCGGTTGATATATAATATACGAATTAAATAGTTTCAATAGTAATAACACATCTTATAAAAGTTAGGAGAAATGTTTTGAACTTCAATATCGCAGTTTTCCCTGGGGACGGTGTAGGACCGGAAGTTACATCAGAAGGAATTAAGGTTTTAGAAAAAATAGGAGACCTCACTAACAATAAATTCAATCTAAAATACGGTTTAGTAGGTGGCGCTGCTCTAGACGACTCAGGACTGCCATTACCAAGGGCATCACTCGATATTGCAAGTTCAAGTGACGCTGTATTATTTGGAGCAGTTGGGGGGCCTAAATGGGATGACCCTCTAGCTCAACATAGACCCGAAGATGCTATATTGGGGTTAAGAAAGTTCCTAGGCTTATTTGCAAACATAAGACCCGTGAAAGTCTTCAACAGTTTGCTCAACTCTAGCTCACTAAAACCTTCCGTTATAGAAGGTGTCGACATAATTATGATAAGAGAGCTCACCGGAGGCTTGTACTTTGCTAAACCCAAAAAGAGGTGGAATACATCTAGAGGTAGAAGAGGTGTGGACACATTACGTTACACAGAATCCGAAATAGTACGGGCGCTGAGAGTTGGTTTTGAACTAGCTAGATCCCGTAGCAAGAAACTAGCTTCAGTAGATAAAGCCAACGTCTTAGAAAGTAGCAGATTATGGAGAGAAATAGCGATAGAAATGTCTAAGGAATACCCTGATGTTGAACTTGAAAACATGTTGGTTGATTCTTGTGCAATGGCCTTAATAAGAACACCTTCTCGATTCGATGTAATGGTAGCAGAAAACATGTTTGGCGATATATTGACCGACGAAGCAGCCATACTCGCTGGTTCACTCGGAATGTTACCATCAGCCAGTTTAGCAGGAGTGCCGAAAGAGAATGGTAAAGCTATGGGTTTGTACGAACCTATACATGGCACCGCCCCGGATATAGCAGGACAAGGTAAAGCAAATCCAATAGCCACCATCATGAGCGTAGCATTGATGTTACGGTATTCTCTGGGTTTAAACGAACCAGCGGTTGCTATAGAAGAATCAGTTAATGAAGTTTTAGAAAAAGGGTTTAGAACCCCTGATATTGCAGAAACCGGAGCTTCTGATATTCTCAGTACTCAAGATATGGGACAAAAAATACTACAAACAGTACAAATTAAGCTCGGGTAGAAAACCTATGGCCCGCATTTTGTGATAACGGGGTAAATACTTATACTGTCTCTTGAGAAACTATAGCCTCTCCAGCATTCCTCAGGAATATGTTCCGAGCAGGGAAAGATATCTCTATATTCTCTTTATTATACCTGTCAAGAAGTTCTTTTATAAAGTGATGTTTAACCAACCATGACTCCGAATATCCCTTGGCCCTTAACACCACCCAAAAATCTATATTGGACTCACCAAAATTTGTATACCACACTGAAGGCTCAAAATTACTTATAGCCCCTGGAGTTTCCTGTAAAACTTTCTTTGAAACCTCTAGAGTTATTCTTTCCACTTCCTCTAAACTACTCGAGTAAGCCACACCCACTTGTATATAAACTGACATTTCATCTTTGGGGAAACTGTAATTAGTCGCCACGTTTTCCGCCAATCGATAATTGGGTATGATAACCATGTTGTTATCCATTAGCCTAACCTTGGTGGTTCTCCATCCTATTTGCTCAACTTTTCCTATGGCACCCCGTTCAAGCTCTATAAAATCACCAGTTCGGATGGATCCATCGGTCAGTACATTTAACCCAGCAAAGAAGTTTGTGAATGTGCTTTGAAGAGCAAGTGCTACTGCTAAACCTCCCACACCCAAACCAGCAACTAACGGAGCTATAGCTATGCCTAACTGATCTAGTATAATTAGGACACCCATGGCCACTATGGTTGTGGTTATAACACGTTTGGCCATAGGTGCAAGAGAGTTTAGAACTTTTACCTCGTTAACACCCCATCCAGATCTGTTAATGAACCAAGCTATAGAATCTCGTTGAACATGTATAAAAGCGTAACAAGCTATTATCACACTGACAACCGTGTACACCTGCTTTATTACATATGAGTAATTATCCAAAACAATTACACTGTCTAATCCCAGATAAAACCCGTACAAGAAAACCCAAAGAACTATTGCTCCGTCCACCGCATCTATCATAGAAGCTGCAAATCTGTTTTTGTTATCTCTTCTGAGATTCTTCTTCAAAGCAATACAAGTTAATTTTATAGTAGACGCCAAAACCAAACCGGTACCAAAATATATCGATAGATAGACAATCTCTTCTACTGTAATACCCAAAATTAATTCGTTTTCCATTTAGGTTTTTCGCTCAGTGAATTACGATACTTACATTTAAGCAAAGTTACATCAGCAATCCTAACCGTGCTTTATATATTGGTCAATCCTTTAGCGTGAAGTGCTGATGAACTTCAGTTTAAATTAACAACCCCAGTAAGAATAGTACTCTTTTGATCCAACCTAAATTATATTAACATTCTCACATCATCAGTATCTAATACCTAACATACGAAGTGCATCTAATGAAAATTACAATAGCAACGTGCATTATCATAATATTCCTCTCGACAACTATAGCAATCTATAAAGATGTTTTTGTATGGGAGATAACGTTCTCTAAGTGGCTGCAATCCTTTTCTTTGGGAAAATTTCACTTCTTACGAGAATGGATATTCTTTATGGGTATAAGAGGAGTCGCTGGAATCATCATGGTACTACTATTCATATTCTGTTGGTCGTTCAATAAACGAACAGAGGCAATCTTTTTAGCATTAATATCCGTGGCAGATCTGATGAACATTTTGATCAAAGAAATAATTGGGAGACCTCGCCCTAGTCAAGACATAGTCGACGTTGTAATCGGATACGGCGGCATACAAGGTGCAGGATTTCCTAGTGGACACGCTTTGCATGTCGTCCTCTTCTATGGATTTATATGCTACTTAATGTTCCGTTTTCTGGGTAAGAGAGTCTTGACCATCACAGTTTTTTCGTTGATTGTAGCGTATATACTTATTACTGGATTATGGCTTATATATGATGGTAGACACTGGGCTATGGATGTATTAGGCGGGTATTCTTATGGTGTATTTTATTTGTCAGTACTGATACTTAACTACAACTCAAGGAAATCAAAAACACAGATGATAGACACCAAGATTCTATAGTAAGATTATTCGGATTTATGTCTCTTAACTGCATCCCCCAGAGCAGACCAAGCCAGCAAAGCACATTTTATCCTTATAGGAAACTTTTTCACTCCAGAAAGAGCTTCTGCTTGCCCCAAATTATCCATACTGTTTTCGTTTAAGTCATTTCCGTGCATCATGTCTCGAAAATCTACATATAAATTATTGGCTTCGTCTAATGATTTTCCTTTTATGATGTCAGAAAGCATTGATGCAGAGGCTTGGCTTATTGAACAACCATTCCCGCTAAAGCTAACTGCCGATATAGATTCTCCTGTCAATTTTATCCGCATATGCACTTCATCGCCACAAAACGGATTAATCCCAGTAACATCCATATCTGATTCAGGTATTTCCTTTTGGTTTCTTGGACTCCTGTAATGATCCAATATAATTTCTTGGTACAGGTCATCAACCTCGGAAAAGTCAAATGTAGGTGAACTCATAAAGATCCTTATATCACAAAATATCTTACTGCTTATGTTTATACATTAGTAACAATAATATAACAAATATTTATTTGGCAAAATAATCCAACGTGGCTCTAATAGCTGAAGTGAGTTTGTCTACTTCTTCTTCAGTATTGTATATATAAAAACTAGCCCTGGCAGTTGCTACTACAGACAATTTCCTCGTTAATGGCATGGCGCAATGATGACCAGTCCTTATTGCTATACCCTCTCTATCCAGCATGGTACCCATATCATGCGGATGAACATCATCACTATGAAAAGAAATCACCCCTCCCCTTTTAGAAAGGTCTTTAGGTCCAAACACTTTAATGTCATTCAGTCTATCAAACTGTTCTAAAGCGTACCCAGTAAGTGCCATTTCGTGTTCCCTAACTTCATCCATTCCAAGTGATTCCAGATAATCAATTGCTGTTCCAAGACCTATTAAATCAGCTATGTTTGGAGTGCCAGCCTCGAATTTCCAAGGTAAGTCATTCCACGTAGCTGTATCATCCCAAACCTGCGAAACCATGTCCCCACCAAAAAGAAATGGCTCCATATGCTCCAGTATTTCAGGTTTTACATACAAAACCCCTATTCCGGTCGGTGCCAACATCTTATGCCCTGAAAAAGCAAAAAAATCACAACCCATGTCGGTGACATCAACCTTCATATGCGGCACACTCTGAGCACCGTCTATTAATACCTTGGCGCCCATTTTATGTGCGATCTCAATTAACTCTTTCACAGGGTTTATTGTCCCTAATACATTAGACATATGAGTCAAAGCTAATAACTTGGTCCGTTCAGTAATCAATTTATTTATATTCGAAAGATCTAGCATTCCATCTTCATTAAGTTCTATGAACTTCAGAGAAGCCCCGTTCTGTTTTGCCAATTTTTGCCATGGCACGAGATTGCTATGATGTTCCATGTGAGTCGTTAATATTTCATCTCCTTCGGATATATTATATTTACCCCAAGTTTGCGCAACCAAATTAATTGCTTCTGTGGTGTTCCGCACCATTATTAAAGATTTCTCTTCTTTTGCACCAATAAATCTAGTGCATTTAGATCGCGCTTCTTCATGTCTATCGGTTGCCTCCATACTTAACGTATGAACACCTCTATGAATATTGGAATTATACGATTCATAATAGTCCACTAAGGACTGGATCACTGATTTAGGTTTCTGAGAAGTTGCAGCATTATCTAGATAAACCAAAGGTTTCCCGTAAATCGTTCTTGAAAGTATAGGAAAGTCTTTACGTATATGATTAACATCCAACATTGGTAGCTCTACCTTTCACAAATCCGACAGAATGCCACGACAACTTATTGAACTAGGAGAAAACCCCCAACCAATCTTCTAATCTAGAATGAACCATATCGTTAATTTGTTCCCTCAAATGTTCATTGCCAATGGTATCAATTACTTCGGATACAAATGCTAGGGTTAAGAGGCTCCTGGCCGACAATTCGTCTATACCTCTACTCCTTAAATAGAAAAGAGCATTTTCATCCATCTGACCACAGGCTGCCCCATGACCACATAAAACGTCGTCACAGTACACCCAAAATGCCGGTTTAGTGTAAGCTTCTGCTTTATCGGATAGGAGCAAGTTTTTATCCACTTGATTGGCATTAACTTTGTGTGCTCCCTCTCTAACGATTATGCTTCCATGAAACACAGATTTCGATTTGCCATCCAATATACCTTTGTACAATTCTCTGCTGGTAGTATATGGCTTGGCGTGATCGATTATGACTTGATTATCAACATGTTGAGTACCATTAACAAGGTATAATCCGTTGAGCACACTGTAACTGCCTTCTGCCTTTGTCAGTAAATTCAAGTTGTTTCTGACAAGTTTGCCTCCCAAATCAATGTTCATCGAGGAAAACGTACTGTCTTTACCTAGAATTATCTCGGTATTAGTTATGTGAAAGGATTTCCGTGATTGTGTTTGAATTTTGTAATACTCTAAATTTGCACCGTTACCTACCACCAGCTCAGTAACAGAGTTATTAAAATATCTAGTATCTTCAACGCCAACATAGCTTTCTACAATAGACACTTTACTATTATCCCCAACCAAAACCAAAATGCGAGGTTGAATGAAAACATCTTGTTCCAATCCTGTAGTCATGAATATTATTTCGACAGGATCCTTTATCACTACATCATTTGGGATGCTGATAAACGCGCCGTTGTCTAAGAAAGAAGTATTCAGAGCATTAAACGCGTTTCCTTCGAAATCTGCGTAATTGCCCAGATGCTTTCCTATCAAATCATAATCGCTTTTAGAAGCCTTATTAAAATCCTTGGCCAGGACGGTATCAGGTAAATCTTCTATAACAGATAATTTTTCCTCATATTGTCCGTTGACGAAAACCAATCTATTCCAGTGAGATTTTCCAAAACCTGCTGGAGTGGATGCAATGTCACGAACGAATTGTTCGTGTCGTAAATCTGGCATTTCAAAAGGAATTTTTGCTATTGGAGCCACATCCGTGTACTTCCACTCCTCATTGCCTCGCCGCTCAACTGGAAATCCTAATTCCTGGAAAGATTTCTTTGCTTTATTCCGTAAGCCTTTGAAGTGCACTGAGTCATTCAGGGATGCATTAGATTCTAACTGCTCTAATACGCTTAGATAAGATTCCTCTGGTTTTACTCCAATTTGTGTCATAACAGATTTCCTTCAACCAGAGTGCTGATCATTAGTTAATGATTGTTCGATGTTATCGTATCCATTAGTTTCTATCTCTAAAGCCAACTCTTTACCACCTGACTTAACAATGCGACCATTTATGAGTATGTGAACTTTGTCAGGTACAACATAGTTTAATATTCTTTGATAATGAGTAACCAGAATTATAGACTTTTCTTCACTGCGTAATTGATTAATGCCATTAGCCACAATTCTCAGAGCGTCAACATCCAAACCCGAATCAGGCTCATCGAGTATGGATAGTTTTGGATCGAAAATTGCCATTTGTAATATCTCGTTTCTTTTCTTTTCTCCTCCTGAAAATCCTTCATTGACCGATCGTTTAACGAGATTCCTATCCATTTCCACTATGTCGACTTTACTATTAAGAAATTTGTCGAACTTTAGCACGTCCATTTCATCTAAATTCTTGCTTCGTAAGACAGAGTTTAAACCCGCCCTCATGAAATGATCCATACGCACTCCCGGAACCTCGGTGGGATGCTGAAAACATAGGAACAATCCCAGTCTAGCTCTATCCTCAGGTAACATGTTTACCAAATCCTGTCCTTCAAATGACATCTCTCCGGAAGTAGCCTCATAACTAGGATGTCCTGATAGTAAATAAGCCAGAGTACTTTTCCCGGATCCATTCGGACCCATGATTGCGTGTACCTCGCCAGGATTTACAGTAAGATTAAGTCCCTTGAGAATTTCTGTGCCACCTATAGACGCGTGCAAATCAGTAATATTCAACATAGATTTTCCGTTTTTCACTTTATCCAACAGTCCCTTCTAAATTCATCTCCAACAACCTGGTAGCTTCCACCGCAAATTCCAATGGTAACTGCTTAAAAACCTCTTTACAGAAACCATTTATGATAACTGAATGAGCCTCTTCAGTAGATATTCCGCGTTGATTGCAATAAAAAATTTGAGCCTCACTCACTTTAGAGGTAAACGCCTCGTGTTCCAGGTGTGAAGAATTGTTTTTCACTTCTACATACGGTGTAGTGTGGGCACCACATTGATCTCCTAAAAGTAATGAATCACATTGTGTAAAATTCCAAGAGTTAACAGCTTTGGGATTCACTCGAACAAGACCTCTGTAAGTGTTATTAGCATGCCCTGCTGATATACCTTTTGCAATAATGGTACTTCTAGTGTTTTTTCCAATATGAGTCATTTTGGTACCCGTATCAGCCTGTTGATAACCTTTTGTCAAAGCAACAGAGTAGAATTCTCCAATAGAATTATCTCCCTGAAGTATGACACTAGGATACTTCCACGTGATGGCTGATCCTGTTTCTACCTGAGTCCACGATATTTTAGAGTTCTTACCTGCACATTTACCCCTCTTGGTAACAAAGTTGTATATTCCTCCCTTACCATGTTCGTCTCCAGGATACCAATTCTGAATAGTAGAATATTTTATTTCTGCGTTTTCTTCGGTAATCAGCTCGACAACAGCGGCATGGAGTTGATTCTCGTCTCTCATGGGGGCACTACAACCCTCCAAATAACTCACATAACTACCTTCTTCAGCTATTATCAATGTCCTCTCAAACTGACCGGATCCTTCAGTGTTTATTCTGAAATATGTGGTTAATTCCATCGGGCAACGAACACCCTTGGGAATATAGCAAAAGGAACCATCCGAAAAAACTGCTGCATTAAGAGCTGCAAAAAAGTTGTCGGTATATGGGACAACTGAACCTAGATATTTTTTTACTAACTCAGGATGATTTTGTACAGCTTCAGACATAGAACAAAATATTATGCCTTTTTTCGCCAATTCTGCCTGGAATGTAGTCGCAATTGAAACACTATCGAAAACTGCGTCTACCGCAACTCCGGCCAATCTCTTCTGTTCCTGTAACGGTATACCCAGACGTTCATATGTCTTTAAAATCTCTGGATCTACTTGATCCAAATTTTCTAATGATATTTTTTGTTTGGGAGCAGAGTAATAAATAATATCTTGGAAATTTATGGGACTATATCGTAAATGTGCCCAACCTGGCACCTGTTCCTTATCAACTAAAGTGGTGAAGTATTTATACGCTTTCAGTCTTCCCTCCAACATCCATTCGGGTTCGTTCTTCTTAGCTGATATAAAGCGCACAGTTTCTTCCGACAATCCTGGTGGGGCAACTTCGGATTCTACATCTGTAACAAATCCATATTTATATTCTTGCGCAGCCACATCCTTAACAACTTGATTAGATGCAGTCATAATTTTATCTCCCTAAATCCTTAGCAACTATGTCAGGTTAAATCTGATTTCCGTCATCTTACTTCACTAATATCACACAATCCGACCATAAAATTAATTGTTGACCAAATTGGTAGGGAATGATGTTAACATTCTCTGCCTGACTAGTCAAACCTTAGCATTAGGGGTTAAACACCCATTCATATGCATTGTCTGGCGAATTCGTTAACAATACGCCAATAAAGCAACATGTTTCGCATTTTTTACCGTTATTAATTCAATTGACTTAACAAATGTCCAGTGATATAGTTTTCCAATTATGAAGTCGTGGGTGTGATTCGTGGAAATTCCTGAGTTAAAAAAGTTGCGCCGAGCTTATGGCTTTGACGAAGTAGCCATTGTGCCTGGCAGTGTGACTGTAAACCCCGACCAGACTAATGTTTCACTACAAATAGACGAGTTCGAGTTCCCTATCCCTTTCATGGCCTCATCACTAGATGCAGTTGTATCTCCAGAATTTGCTATATCTCTCGGAAAAATGGGAGGCTTAGCGGTTTTGAATCTCGAAGGCATTTACACAAGGCACGAGGATGCAGAATCGGTTATTAAAGAAATAACTCAAGCATCTCAAGAAGAAGCTACTCCTCTCCTACAGAAGATTTATTCCACTCCTATAAAAGAAAATTTAATTGGCGACAGAATAGAATTAATTAAAAAGGGCGGAGTTTGTTGTGCCATATCCCTAACACCTGCCAATACCAAAAGATTGGCCCCTATAGCGGTGGAGGCTGGAGCGGACATATTGTTCATACAATCGACAGTGACTACTGCACGCCACATTAGTAAGAGTGAAAAAGGACTCAATATAGCCGACATATGTTCCAATGTAAAAATTCCAGTGGTAGTAGGTAACACGGTAACTTATCAAGCCACGTTAGAACTGATGGAAACCGGCGTCCATGGAGTCTTAGTGGGAGTAGGACCTGGTGCAATATGCACCACTCGTGAAGTAGAGGGTATCGGAGTACCCCAAGTGACTGCCACTCTAGATTGTGCGGCAGCAAGGCAAGAATACTACAAGAGAACTGGAAGATACGTCCCTATTATAACTGACGGGGGAATGAGGACCGGGGGCGATATATGCAAGGCAATAGCAAGCGGAGCTGATGGTGTAATGCTGGGAACAACCTTTGCACAGGCGAAAGAGGCACCTGGTATGGGTTATAACTGGGGAATGGCCAGCTTTCATCCTGCGCTACCGAGAGGTACCAGAATACATGTAGGCTCCAAAGGCTCACTTAAACAAATTCTATTTGGACCAACTTCCATGACCGACGGTACTCAGAATCTCGAAGGAGCCTTGAAAGCGGCAATGGGTATGTGCGGTGCTATGGACATCGCTGAGATGCAAAAAACTGACTTAGTCATAGCCCCTGCTATAAAAACAGAGGGCAAATATTTCCAATTGGCAGGGCGTTGGTAAAATCAGGAATACTACGTTTTTCAAAGTTCAACTTCTTTTGTTTGTTTATTGGCACCGTAAGCAAATCTAAATAAATCGGCCGTAAATCTACTTAATCAAAATACATAAATACAAACTAGTATTGTAATGAAATCAAAACACTTGCTATCAATAACAGATGTTTCACCTGAAGAAATTGCTGATCTGATTAAATCCGGATTATATTTCAAAGAATCCCCGTTTGGTTCTGAACTGATTGGTAAATCTGCGGCGTTGATTTTTGAAAAACCCTCTTTGAGAACAAAGGTCAGCTTCGATGTAGCAGTAAACCAATTAGGTGGCCATCCAATATATTTAAGTAAAGACGAAATAGGACTGGGCACGCGAGAGCCAATATCAGACGTAGCTAGAACCCTATCCAGATTGGTAGATATAATAGTTCTTAGAACATTCTCTCAAGATAATCTAAGAGACTTGTCTGACTACGCTTCTGTTCCTGTAATAAACGCCCTATCTGACCAAGAACATCCATGTCAGGCTCTAGCTGACCTACTAACTATATATGAAAAATTCAATGGCTTTGAAAATATAAAAATAGCCTACATAGGTGACGGTAATAACGTAGCTGCAAGCCTAGCCCTAGCATCTGCAAGTGTGGGAATAGATTTTGTTATTGCATCTCCTCCACGATATTCTATCTCAAGAAATATTGTGGAGGAGATAAATAAGAGGTCTCTGCAATCCAATGCTAGTTTCTCCGTCGCTTCCAGTCCATCTGAAGCAGTATCAGGAGCAAATGTCGTATACACAGACGTGTGGATTAGCATGGGGCAAGAAGAAGAATCCAATGATAAGTTAAAGGTTTTTTCTGGTTTCCAAGTTAATGAAAGCTTACTTGCCAGCACCGATCCCTCCACCATATTCATGCACCCTTTACCGGCTCATAGCGAACAGGAGATTTCAAAAGGTCTATTAGAACATACGAAGTCAGTGGTCTTTGATCAGGCTGAAAATCGTTTACATATACAAAAAGCTATACTTGCAAATATAATTCGTTAGAAAAGACATTGGAAATATGAGCAAACCAGTTGTTGCAATTGTTGGCAGGCCTAACGTAGGCAAATCCACTCTATTTAATAGACTGTTGGGGAAACCTCTGGCCATTGTATCTGAAACACCGGGCACAACCCGCGACAGAGTAGCGTTAAACATACCTTGGAAAAACCAGTCCATGCTTTTAGTAGATACAGGCGGGATAGAAGCAATACCTACTTCTGATATTTGGGAGAAGGTCAGAGCCCAAATAGAAACTGCAATCCAAGAGGCTGATGCCGTTATCTTCTTGGTGGATATTATGGAAGGTATCACTCCTAGTGACAGAGATATTGCTCAGACTCTGCGCCAAAAAAAGAAATCTATAATCCTTGCTGCTAACAAAGTAGATAATGTTAAGAGAGAGGAGGTGTTAGCAGAATTTTATCAACTTGGCCTAGGAGATCCTATGCCAATCAGCGCCTATCATAATCTAGGAATAAGAGATCTTCTCAGTAAACTGGATGATATACTCGGTGATCCAATAGACGCTGAAGATGTAGAAGGGCAAATTAGATTGGCAATTGTTGGTCGTCCCAACGTTGGAAAATCTATGCTTGTAAACAGTATAGTGGGTAACGAAAGATCGATAGTCTCTGATACTCCAGGAACAACTCGTGATGCTATAGATGTGAGTTTTTCATACGATGAAACAAACATAACATTAGTGGATACAGCTGGCGTACGCAGAAGAGGGCGAATAGACGCAGGAATAGAAAAATACAGCGTGTTGAGGTCTATGAGAAATATAGGAAGCTCGGATGTGTGTATCCTAGTGACAGATGTTTCAGAATTAGTTACCAGCCAAGACACACATATAGCCGGATACATACTTGATTCATTCAAGGGTGTGATAGTCGTAATAAATAAATGGGATCTTGCTGAACATAATCTAGACAAAGAAACCCTAATCCAACAGGTCCAAAGTAGATTGAAATTCATCCCTTATGCTCCTATATGCTTCACTTCTGCTTTGCAAGGTACAGGAGTACAAAACGTTGTAGAAACTGCCATTACTGTATACAACGAAGGGAAAAAGTTAACTCCAAGAGGGGAACTGGAAAGAACACTTCAAAATGCCTTGTCTCTGCATATGCCCCCTAGTAGCAAGGGCCTAAAAATATACCGTATTTACCAGAAGTCTACTAACCCTCCTACTTTCGTTATATTTGTAAATAACCCTAATCTTGTCCATTTTTCTTACAAAAGATATATAGAAAACCAAATCAGATTAGAATTTGGGTTTATGGGAAACCCTATCCACCTAATATTTTCCAGAAGGGGCAGGCGTTGATCAATATTTTGACAATAGTTACT
>CAZNWQ010000003.1:0-17039 GCA_964576965.1 uncultured Dehalococcoidia bacterium | reverse complement strand
TCTGCTATTGCCGTTTTAATGGGACACAATTGGTCAGTATTTCTCAATTTTAAAGGCGGCAAGGGAACTGCTACTGGTATAGGTGCATTAATGGCTATATCACCATCTGTGGGAATAATAGTGCTTTTACTTAGCGCACCTGTAATAATGGTGTCAAGATATATGTCTCTGGCTTCTATAATAGGAGCGTCTTCAGCTCTATTTGTAATGTGCACACTATACATCTTCAATACGGCATTTATTCCTGGAGATGTAATTTCGATTGAACACATATTATACCCTGCTGTAGGATCACCAATTATAATAATCAAGCATAAAGAAAATATTATAAGGCTAATAAAAGGGACAGAAAGAAAAATCGGAGTTTCAATTGCTGCCGAAAAATAACAAGGTTGAATCCTATGCATATAACCTCTAGAGTATAACCAGGTGCAGTGAAACATTGACAAAAACAGCAGTAATAGGCACAACTAGTTGGGGAACAACATTAGCGACAATACTCGCTAAGACCTCGGATGTCTTCCTTTGTTGCCGCACAGAGGAAGAAGCGATAACCCTTAATAAAGAACGTCAAAATAATCGGTTTTTGCCAGACATTTCATTTCCAGATAAACTAACTGCTACTAGTTCTTACAAAAATGCACTCATGAATATAGACATGCTAGTCATAGCAGTCCCTTCGAACACATTTAGGCAAAACGTAATATCCGTCATCCCATATTTGCCAGACCAATGCGTAATATTAAGTGCCACTAAAGGTCTGGAAGTGACCTCAAATCAAAGAATGACAGAGATTCTGGAAGATGAATTACCCTCGACGTTGAAAGATGCATTGGCTGTTCTATCAGGTCCTAACTTAGCAAAGGAAATATCTCTGGACATGCCAGCTTCCACAATAGTGGCTTCCAGCAATAAAGAAGTGGCCCTGAAAATTCAGAGTCTTTTTAATTCGGAGACTTTTAGAGTGTATACAAGTGATGACGTTGTAGGCGTGGAATTAGGAGGATCCCTAAAAAACATAATAGCAATTGGGGCAGGCATAAGTGATGGTTTAGGCTACGGTAACAATAGCAAATCAGCTTTCATAAATAGGGGACTTGTCGAAATAACAAGGCTAGGTATAGCTTTGGGAGCGAAACCTCTAACCTTTTTTGGGCTGGCTGGTCTAGGAGATTTAGTCGCTACATGTTACAGTCCATTGAGTCGCAATAGGTATTTTGGTGAAAAAATCGGCAACGGTGACAGTACAGTTAAAACACTATCTTCAATGGAAAACGTTGTTGAGGGTGTAAATGCCACTTCCAGTGCAGTTAGTTTGGCTTACAATCTTGGTGTTTCTATGCCTGTAACTAATTCTATAAATCAAATTCTCCTAGGTAATATAACTCCCACTGAAGCTATATCAAGACTGATGGCCAGAATTCCATCAGAGGAATGGCTCGGTATCGGTTAATAAAAACCCCAAAGCGTAAATCACAAATATCTCTGAAACTAAGTGTGATTCAGGCAAAACATATAAGTTATTTCATTAAGGTGTAAAGATACTATGTTCAAGAAAACTATTACAGATAACGGTCTCAGAATTATCACCAATAAAATGCCATATACTGAATCTGTCAGCATAATGTTCTATATAGGGACTGGTTCGAGACATGAATCTTCTAAAGAATCTGGCATATCTCACTTCCTAGAACACATCCTCTTTAAGGGTTCTGCGAAATATCCAACTGCTCGGGACATAAGTGAGGCTATTGAGGGTGTGGGAGGTGTTCTCAACGCTTCAACTGACCGAGAACTAACTACTTACTGGTGCAAAGTTCCCGCCAAAGATTTTGAATTAGCCCTAGATGTACTTTCAGATTTCATAAGAGATCCTATTCTTGAAAACGCCGAGATCGAAAAAGAACGGCAAGTTATATTAGAAGAACTTGCAATGACATACGATATACCTAGTTACAGAGTTGAATTACTGATAGACGAAATCATGTGGCCAAATCAACAACTAGGTAGAGACGTGGGAGGAACCCGGGAATCGGTATCCCACATAGATAAAGATATGATTATCAATTATATGCAAAGACAATATACTACGAAGAACGTTGTTGTAAGTGTTGCAGGAAACATAGAACATGAATATGTAATCGATACTATATCCAAAACCTTTAACAGTTGGCGTAGCAATACACCAGAAGAATATTATCCTTCTAGCGACTTCCAATTTAACCCATCGATTGGTTTAATTACTCATCAAAGCGAGCAGGCTCATCTTTGTTTAGGATTTAAGGGATTACCCTATGACCATGAAGAAAGAAACTCCCTAGACGTACTAAATACCATCATGGGAGAGGGAATGAGTAGCCGTTTGTTCATACGCTTACGGGAAATAGAGGGATTGGTCTACGATGTCCACACTACAACTAGTCATCTGCATGACTGCGGTTCTTTTATAGCATATGCAGGAGTGGATCCAAAAAACGCTATAAAGGCTACGCAATCCATCTTAGATGAATTTAGTAATGTTAAAGATAATGTGAGTGATCGAGAGATGACAAAAGCTATCAAATACATGCAGGGAAGATTACTACTCAGAATGGAAGATACCCGGAGTGTAGCAGCCTGGTTTGGGGCACAAGAAATTCTTCACTCTCAAAGTTTATCGGTAGAAGATATGCTTAAAGATATCGAGAAACTCAAACCAGATAATATAAGAAGAGTGGCTAAAAAAATATTGGATCAAAATAAATTAAGCATGGCTGTTGTAGGTCCTTTTTCAGATGAAACTAACTTCAGTGACATTTTGAAAATCAGATAAAGGGTTCAGTTATCTGTTAACACGAATGTCCCCCATCATTTCTTATTAAACCATACAAAAAATTCTTGGTTGCCACCGTGCCCTTTTATAACCGACGGAACTAATCCTTTGAAGCGAAGGCCACACTTCATGAACGAAACTATCACCTTACTCAAAACAGACGCATGAACATATGCTGATTTCACAATACCATTCTTCCCAACTTGTTCGCTACGAGCTTCAAATTGTGGTTTTATTAAAGCAATTAGGGTTCCCGATTTCTTCAAGTGATCCAAACACGAAGGTATGATTTTCAAAACAGATATAAAGGATACATCTACAACTAATAAATCTACTTTTGTTGGTAAAGTGAATTGATACCTTGCATTTATTCTTTCCATAACAACCACTCTGTCATCTTGTCTTAATTTGTAGTCTAATTGGCCGTAGCCCACATCTAAGGAATATACTTTTTCAATCCCTGCCTGTAATAAGCAGTCTGTAAATCCACCAGTAGAGGCCCCTACATCCAGAGCAGTCGCACCTTCAAAACCCAAGTTCCATCTCTCAATTGCACCGGCTAATTTAATGCCACCTCTACTAACATACTTGGGTTTAGAAACAAGAACAATATCAGTATCAGGTAAAACGGATTTCCCAGAATCGACAACTATATTACCTGCAATTTTAACCAACCTAGCCACTATTAAAGACCTCGCGTGATATATATCATCAGCCAGTCCAAGGGCTACCATTTTTGAATCTAATCTAGTCATCATTACCGTCTCTAAACAACATTAGAGGATTAAACGTAATACTAAAACCTGTTCACCATGAGCAACGTATAACATAACATTGGCAACGTCTTAATGGGTTCCGGTCTAACAAGAGCCTACAATCTATTTGCCTGGCTGACCCAAAGAAGCAAGGAACTTTTCATTGTTAGGGGAATTTTTCAGATATTCCATAATTTTTTGAATAGCGTCGTTAGAGTCCATAGAATTTGAGCCAGATGTGATCATTGAAACCATACGACGAAGCAAATCAATCTTTTGTTTCGTTTTTTCATCAAACAAAAGTTCTTCTCTACGGGTTCCACTACGCGGAAGGTCAAAGGCCGGAAAGACTCGACTTTCTGCTAATTTTCTATCTAAGTGTATTTCCATGTTGCCAGTGCCTTTAAATTCTTCGTATATGACTTCATCCATTCTACTGCCAGTGTCTACCAAACAAGCCGCAATTATAGTCAGGCTACCCCCTTCTTCGGTATTACGAGCAGCCCCAAAAAACCTTTTTGGAGGATACAAGGCTACTGGATCTATTCCTCCAGATAAAGTTCTGCCGCTGGTAGGCAACGAAAGGTTGTAAGCCCTTGTCAGTCTAGTTATGCTGTCAAGTAATATAACCACGTCTTGTCCCGATTCTACCAAACGCTTCCCTCTATCCAGTGCCAATTCCGCCACCCGACAGTGATCTTCTACTGGATCATCGAATGTAGAACTAAACACCTCTCCCTGAACAGACCTTTTGACATCAGTGACTTCTTCTGGTCTTTCACCAATTAGGGCTACCATTAGGCTAACATCTGGAGCATTCGCAGATATACCTTGCGCTATTTGTTTAAGTAGAGTTGTTTTTCCAGCCTTAGGAGGAGCTACAATCAAACCCCGCTGTCCTCTACCTACAGGTGAGAGCAAATCCATCAAACGGGTAGATAAGTTATCTTGTTCTGTTTCTAATTTCAGCTGTACATCTGGAAAAACAGGAGTTAGAGCATCAAAGTTAGGTCGATCCTTGGAGATCCCTGGGTCAATACCGTTTACCCCATGAACTCTAACCAATCCATAATATTTCTCACTATCCTTTGGAGGCCTAACTTCGCCCATTATTTGATCACCAGTTCTTAGGGAAAATCGTCTTATCTGTGATTGTGAGACATATACATCGTTGGAACTTGGTTTTAAATCAGGCATCCTCAGGAAACCGAATCCATCATTTATGATATCCAACACTCCAAATGCCAACATTTTATCTTCTTGCTCAGCATAAGATTGAGCCATTTTAAATATTATTTCATTCTTGGGTAGAGCTTCAAGATCGATCTCCATTCCCAATGTTTCTGCGATCGATATAAGTTCTGGTTTGTCTTTTTCATTTAGTTCCGTTAAGTTCATAACTACGTCTCTCCGATTAATTAAACGTTTTAATAATTTTAGGTTATCTATTAATGCACTGTTTTACATATGATGCACTGTAGTCAAGTCAATCTTGTGTATTGCTATTTAAATTCTCTGGAAGGCTGAATATCATTTTTAAATTGGGCTTATATTTTGGAGTTGATTTAAAAGACATCCTAAACAAATGAGATTCAGTGGAGGTTTGTTTCTTGGATTGATCGATACTAGGAAAGAGTCATGCAATACTCTAGGAGTGTATCACATTAATATTCATTAGTCCATCTACACCTAAAAATCACCAATTAGCGCGTTATTTTTTGGAATATATTGGGAAAGGATGTTGATTTCCTTCTCTAATTATCTCCTTACACACACCAATAAAATCTCTAAATAGCGGATGCGAATGGTTAGGCCTAGATAAGAATTCTGGATGAAATTGTACCCCTAGCATAAATGGGTGATCCCTTAACTCTGAAATCTCCACTAATTGACCATCTGGGGATAATCCACTGGCTATTAGTCCCTTTTCTTCAAGTTGTTTTCTATAAGAATTATTGAATTCCCAACGATGGCGGTGTCGCTCCATAACCTCACCAACATTATATGCATTACCAGCTTTGGTTCCCTCCACGAGAATACACGGATACACACCAAGCCTCATAGTTCCGCCTTTGTTGTCTATTGAACGTTGATCTTCCATTAAATCTATCACCGGATTTTTAGTATTCTCATCAAACTCTGTGGAGTTGGCATCTATAGCATTCAAGAGTGACCTAGCCATCTCAATAACCATAAGCTGCATGCCCAGACACAGTCCCAGATAAGGTATATTCTTTTCCCTGGCATATCTAGCAGCTTCAATCATACCTTCCACTCCTCTAGGACCAAAGCCACCTGGTACTACTATTCCACTAACAGAAGACAAATACTTTTCCGGCCCATATTTCTCAATATCTTCAGATAGAATCCAATCTATTTCTATATTCCTGTTGTGATAAAGACCAGCATGATTAAGAGCCTCTTTAACAGATAAGTAGGAATCTGGCAGATCAGAATATTTTCCAACAACTGCTATAAGAAGCGGGTCATCCAGTTGTTTCATTCTATTGACCATATCCTGCCACCCTGACATATCATTTTGTCTTACAGGCAAACCCATAGCTTCTATTATTTGGTCAGCTAATTGCGCTTCTTCTAGTATCAAAGGAACTTCATATACGTTGGCAACTGTGGGTAGGGGTATAACACTTTCTGGGTTAACATCACAAAATAAAGAAATTTTTGAGATTATCTCATCCGTAACTGGATGTTCACTTCTACATATTATTGCATCCGGTTGTATGCCAATACCTCTAAGCTCTTTAACGCTGTGCTGAGTTGGTTTAGTCTTCAATTCCTCAGAAGAAGATATGTACGGTAGAAACGTTACATGAATATAATAAACATTGTCTCGTCCCACCAAATTGCGCATCTGCCTTATGGCCTCTAGGAACGGCAGTCCCTCTATATCACCAACCGTCCCTCCAACTTCGACTACCACTACTTCAGCTTCTGTTTCATTTGCTAGATGGATGATGCTATTTGTTATTTCGTTAGTTACATGAGGAACAGCTTGGATCGTACCACCAAGAAATTCACCCTTGCGCTCCTTGGCTATAACCAAACTGTATATTTGCCCTGCAGTAATATTGGAGGAAGTTGTTAATCTAACATCTATGAATCGTTCATAATGACCTAAATCTAAATCAGTCTCAGAACCATCATCTGTTACAAACACTTCTCCGTGTTGATATGGAGACATAGTGCCAGGATCCACATTCAGATATGGGTCTAGTTTTTGTACCGATACCGATATGCCTCGATTTTTCAATATTCTGCCGATCGAGGCAACACTTATACCTTTACCAACCGAACTTATTACTCCACCGGTAACAAAAACATACCTGGTCATTTACTGTGCTCCTGCAATATTTATACTACAACAATAAACTTTTACAATCACTGAGTTTAGTGAGATTTTTCATAAATGCTGATTTTGTCTTCATTTTGCAGAGTTAACCCTATATCATCTAACCCTTTGAGTAAGCAGTCTCTCCTGAAGTCATCTGTTTCGAACGGAATAGTCAGTCCTTGTCCATCGGATATAGTGCAATTCTGCAGGTCTATAGTAGCTTCATATCCCTCGTAACTACCTTGAGCTTTTTCCATCAGGTTCTTAATGTTCGCTTCGCTTAAAACAATTGGTAGCATTCCATTTTGGAAGCAATTATTATAGAAAATATCTGCAAAGCTTGGAGCTATAATTACCTTGAAACCATAATCCAATAAAGCCCAAGGTGCATGCTCTCGAGATGAACCACTACCAAAATTATGCCCGGCAACTAGTATGCTAGCTCCTTGATAACTTGGTTTGTTAAGTTCGAAGTCTGGGTCAGGACTTCCATCTGGAAGAAATCTCCATCCTGGCTGGGAGAACAAAAACTGTCCGAATCCGGTCCGCTCAATCCGTTTCAGGTATACAGCAGGAATTATCTGGTCTGTGTCCACATTTTCTCTATCCATCGCCGCCACCACACCTGTCAGTTTTACAAAGGGCTCCATATTATGCTCCTCTTCAATATCATGTTAACTAAAATGCTATTTCCATTCCCTTATATCGACAAAATGACCTGCTATTGCTGCAGCTGCGGCCATCTCTGGACTCACCAAGTGGGTGCGCCCACCTGGACCTTGTCTTCCTTCAAAATTCCTATTGGAGGTAGAAGCAGATCTCTCTCCGGGCATCAATATATCTGGATTCATGCCAAGACACATAGAGCAACCAGCTTCTCGCCACTCAAATCCTGCTTCTCTAAAGATTTCGTCCAGTCCCTCTTGTTCGGCCTGAAGCTTAATTGTAAATGAACCAGGCACAACCATAGCATTGACGTCAGAATTAACCTGTTTGCCTTTCACAACTTGAGCAGCAGCACGTAAATCTTCAATACGTGAGTTTGTACAAGACCCTATAAAAACCTTGTCCAATTTTATCTCTTTTATCGGAGTATTAGGAGCTAGGTCCATATATTCTAGAGCTCTTTGCACAGCCACTTTTTCATCAGGATTATCCAATGTTGTCGGATCCGGCACTAAACCGTCAACAGAGGTCACCATGCCAGGGTTGGTGCCCCAACTGACGTAAGGTGAAAGTTTACTTGCATCAATTTCAACAACTTTATCAAAGTGGGCTCCCGGGTCAGTAGATAAACTCTTCCAATGTTCCACAGCGGCGTCAAAGTCTTCATCTTTGGGTGATTGCGGTCTGCCCTTCACAAAATCAAAAGTGGTTTCATCAGGCGCTATCATGCCAGCTCTGGCACCGGCCTCTATAGACATGTTACATACAGTCATCCTACCAGCCATAGAAAGTGATCTTACAGCCTCACCAGTATATTCAATAACATGGCCCACTCCACCTCCTACACCGATCTGACCTATGATAGCAAGAATTAAATCCTTAGCCGTAACACCAAATGGGAGAGCGCCATTGACTCGAACTTCCATATTCTTAGGCTTCTTCTGTACTAGACATTGAGTGGCCAATACATGTTCCACCTCGGAAGTACCAATACCCAATGCGAATGCACCAAAGGCTCCATGAGTAGAAGTGTGGCTATCACCACACACTATAATTTTCCCTGGTTGCGTATAACCCTGCTCAGGGCCTATTACGTGAACAATACCTTGACCTTGGCTAAACATGTCAAAGTAATTGATCTCAAATTCCTTTGCATTATTATCTAACGTGTCGATTTGTTTCTTCGAAATTTCATCAGTTATAGGTAACGATCTATCCGTTGTAGGAACATTATGATCAACTGTAGCTACTGTCAGGTCAGGTCTGCGTACTTTTCGGTTAGCTATTCGCAGTCCTTCGAATGCCTGAGCAGATGTCACTTCGTGTACCAGATGCAAATCTACATACAGAACAGTTGGTTTGCCGACTTCGTCAACAACAATATGTTCATCCCATATTTTATCAAACATAGTCTTAGCCATATTAAATCTCCTAAATGCGTCGGTCTTCCTAAAATATTTTTCGGAATATTCAGTAAATACTAACTTACTCGCTAGGGGTACCTTCTATAGACATCAGTTTGTTTAGTGCATTGAGATATGCTTTGGCACTAGCAACCATAATATCTGTCGAGGATCCTCTCCCTGTGTAGATTCTACCATTACTCTCGATTCTTATTGTTACATCACCGATTGAATCAGTTCCTTCTGTTATAGATCCAATCGAAAACTCTTTTAGTGTGTTTGGCACTCCAAGAATTCTATTAATAGCCACGTAAACCGCATCCACAGGACCCGTACCCGTAGCTGCATCCGTTAAAGTAACTCCTTCTGGGTTGGTCAATCTTACCGTAGCGGTGGGTATTTCGTGATCTCCGCAAGACACCTGTACATGTTCCAGTTTGTATAATTCCACATCTACCCTGCGCCTGTCACTTATGAGTGCTTCTAAATCCCTATCTGTTATCTCTCTTTTCTTATCCGCTAGGTTTTTGAAGTCTTCGAAGGCTTTGTTCAGATCATCTTGGTTTAGATCATAACCTAATTCTTCCAGTCTCGATCTTAACCCAGCCCTACCACTCAACTTGCCCAAAACTAGAGTGCTACTTGGAACCCCGACACTTTCTGGGCTCATTATCTCGTAAGTAGATCTATCTTTGAGGACTCCATCTTGATGTATTCCAGATGCATGACGAAAAGCATTTTGCCCTACAATTGCTTTATTGGGTTGTACGGAAAAACCGGTAACATCACTGACCAAGCGACTAGTTCTGTATAGCTGGCTGGTGTCTATACCCAGGTTTATATTGAAAAAATCCTCTCGCGTAACCAAACCCATTATTACTTCCTCTAGTGATGCATTGCCAGCTCGTTCTCCTAAACCGTTTATGCAACCTTCTATTTGTCTAGCCCCATACTTTACAGCAGTCAAACTATTAGACACTGATAATCCTAAATCATTGTGACAGTGTACTGAGATAATGGCTTTTGAAATATTAGGAACATTTTCCTGTATGTTAACAAGTAGCCGTCCAAATTCCTCTGGAATTATATACCCTACAGTATCAGGTATATTAACAGTTGTAGCCCCTGCATCAATTGCTGCTTCTAGCAATGTGTATAAATATTCTGGTTCCGTTCTGGTGGCGTCCATAGGTGAAAATTCTATATCATCATAGTAAGTTTTCGCCCTAGCCACAGCGGCAACTGCCATATCCATAACCTCTTCCCGACTCTTTCGTAACTGATGCATTATATGAATATCAGAACTAGATAAAAACACATGAATTCTAGGATTTCTGGCCTCTTTTAAAGCCTCTGCTGCCCTATCTACTGCTGGTAAGCTTGCGTGACTCAGAGACGCTATGGTAGGTGTCCTGATTTCTTTAGCTATAGTACTTACCGCTAGAAAGTCACCTGGTGAACTCGCCGCAAATCCAGCCTCTATGACATCAACTTTAAGTCTTTCTAGTTGTTTGGCTATCTCCAATTTTTCATCAAGTGTCATAGCGGCTCCCGCGGCCTGTTCACCATCCCTAAGGGTGGTGTCGAATATTATAACTTTGTCATCTCTCATTTTATTCTCCTCTATCTCATACAAAACTATTCTTGAAATATCGGGGTAATACGAAAATCAATTTTAAATAGCAAGACCCCTTGGAATTTAAAGGCAATGGTATATTGCCAAAAAGAGAGATTAAAGGACGACGCAGTCCACCGATACGACCATTGCCATAAGCCGTTTCTGGTGGCGAACTACGTTTAACACCTCTAATGAAGAAAATCTTGTATTAGTCATAACAACCACGTGATTATATCAAACTAGGTTGGCTTTAGGAAGCCCATCATATCTCTTAGGGTCTTACCTACTTGCTCCACAGGATGCGCTGCATCTTCCTGTCTCATTGCATTAAATCTAGGTCTGCCTTCATCATTTTCTGCTATCCATTCTTTAGCAAACGTTCCATCCTGGATTTGTTCCAAGACTCGTTTCATGTTTTGTTTAACATGATCATCTACGACCTGTGGACCTCTACTATAATCACCATATTCAGCCGTATCACTAACCGAATATCTCATGTAGTCCAGTCCGCCTTGGTACATCAAATCTACTATGAGTTTAAGCTCATGCATACATTCAAAATATGCCGATTCTGGTTGATATCCTGCTTCCACTAGGGTCTCGAAGCCGGCTTTAACCAAAGACGCGACGCCTCCACATAAAATAGTTTGCTCTCCAAACAGGTCCGTTTCTGTTTCTTCTTTGAACGTGGTTTCTAGAACACCTGCCCGCGTACAGCCAACTCCTTTGGCATAAGCCAATCCATATCCTTTAGCATTACCTGAAGGATCCTGATGGATAGCTAAAAGACCTGGCACTCCAGATCCCTGAACAAAAATTTCCCTCATTCTATGCCCCGGGGCTTTCGGTGCAACCATTAAAACATCAACATTGGATGGCGGGTCAATTTGCCCGTAATGAATGTTAAAACCATGAGCAAACATCAAAGTTTTCCCGCTTACAAGATGAGGCTCAATGGATTCTTTGTAAATTTTACCTTGCAAATGGTCCGGAACTAACATCATGATAATGTCAGATTCTTTTGCCATTGTCGCAACTTCAGCGACTCGCAATCCGGCATTCTCTGCTTTTTCCCAACTAGCACTACCATTATAGAGACCAACCATGACGTCTACGCCACTGTCTTTCAAGCTTAAGGCATGTGCATGACCTTGACTGCCATATCCGACGACACCCACAGTCTTCCCATCAAGTAAAGATAAATCTGCATCTTTTTCATAATAAATAACAGCCATTATATTGGGCTCCTCTTAAATAATCTTAATACGGTGCCATTTTACACCTAGATAGTAGCTATGTCTAACTTCGTGAGTTTCATTTTCCGATCTATTATGTTGAGTTTTGTGTACTTGGTAGCTAATTAAATGGAGTTGGATATACCACGTATAAGCCCAACTCTCCCTGTACGCATAACTTCTTTAATGCCAAACGGTTCCAATATTGCCATAAGTGAATCTACTTTGTTTTCATCACCTGTAACCTCAATTATTACGGAATCCGAAGACACATCTAATATATTAGACCTAAACACTTCTACCAATTGGAAGATCTCTGGACGATTAGTTGGAGTCGTAGCCACCTTTATCAATGCCAATTCTCTGATTACCACGTTCTCTTTAGTTATATCAGATACTTTGACCACTTCTATTATTTTGTACAGCTGGTTTATGACCTGATTTATGGTAGAGTCATCCCCTTCGACTACGAAAGTCATTCTCGAGTAATTTTTCTGTTCACTATGAGCTACAGTCAAACTAGATATGTTGAAACCGCGCCGTCTGACCATACCAGCGAGTTTATTCAAAACCCCTGGTTTATCTTGAACCAATGCTACAATTGTATGCCTCTCGGTTTCTATGGCGCAGATCCTCTCTTGGACACTTCCAGATCATCAAATTTTTCTTCCATAAGGTCGGCTGTGCTTTGACCTGCCGGTATCATAGGATATACATTCTCCTCTTTAGCTAAAACAAAATCAACAACAACTGGGCCATCATGATCCATGGCCTGACGGATTGCGTCTAAAGATTGACCCTTCTCTGTAACTCGGATACCAAGTATTCCAAACGCTTCGGCAAGTTTCACGAAGTCAGGATTGCCAGTGTAAGAAGTCGCATAATAGTCTTTACCATAAAATATATCTTGCCACTGGTGAACCATTCCTAAATAGCCATTGTTAAATATAGCGAATTTCACTGGCAAATTGTTCTCCACAATAGTTGCAAGCTCTGACATGGTCATTTGAAATCCTCCATCTCCAGCCACTGACCAAACAACCTTATCTGGCCTTCCAACTTGTGCTCCCATTGCAGCAGGAACTTCATATCCCATGGAACCCAACCCACCTGAGGTAAGGAATAGATTTGGCTCCTTTGCCGCGTAATGTTGAGCGGCCCACATTTGATGCTGACCCACACCTGTAACAACTATAGATTTACCGTCTGTTGCTTCACATAAATCCCTGACCACTTGTTGTGGTAATAACTTATCTGTCTCTCTAATACGTAGAGATGGGTGATCAATTTTTAGTTTTTCTATTCTTTTGAGCCATTTAGCGTGAGTTTTTGGTTTAACGATTTTGTTAATTTGCCTCAATACTCTTGCCAAATCTCCTATTATCGGAACATCGGTTTTGACATTCTTATCAATTTCTGCCGGGTCAATATCCACATGGATTATCTTGGCATTAGGGGCAAATAAATCTACATTGCCAGTGATACGATCGTCAAAACGCATCCCTAATCCAATAACCAAATCTGCTTCGTCTATTGCAAGACTAGCATAAGCCATACCATGCATACCTGGCATTCCTGCAAACAGTATATGTGCATCTGGAAAAGAACTTCTTCCCAGTAGAGTAGTTATAACAGGTATCTGTGCTTTCTCCGCTAGTTCAAGAAGTTCATTATAGGCTCTTGAAATTATAACTCCGTGACCAGCCAATATCACTGGCCGTTCAGCCTCAGCTATTAGTTTGCTGGCTTTTTCTACCTGCAGTTGCTCACCATCTATTACAGGCTTGTATCCTGGTAAATCTAAGGTTTCAGGGTAAATAAATTCAGCTTCTTCTGTAAGAACATCCTTGGGTATGTCTATCAATACCGGACCGGGCCTGCCTGTGTTTGCTATATAAAACGCTTCTTTTATAGCCGGTGCTATGTCTTCAGGTTTCATCACTAGATAGCTGTGTTTGGTTATTGGAAGCGTTATACCAGATATATCTGTCTCCTGAAACGCATCTTTTCCAAGAGCCGCACGCCCTACTTGACCGGTTATAGCAACCATAGGAACGGAATCCATTTGCGCAGTGGCTATACCCGTAACCAAATTGGTTGCTCCTGGTCCTGAAGTAGCCATACACACACCTACTTTTCCTGTAGATCGTGCATAGCCATCTGCTGCCATAGATGCCCCTTCTTCATGACGAGTAAGTATATGCTTGAGGTCAGGATAACTCGACATAGTCTGATACAGCGGCAATATCGCCCCACCAGGTATACCAAATACCACATCCACGCCTTCTAAAAGAAGACTCTCACATACTATTTGCGCACCTGTCAGTTTCATATCAATACCCTCCAGTAAACCAAAAAATTCTCGCCCCCCCAAGGGACGAGAACTATTCCCGCGGTACCACCCTTATTCCCCGGAATCCGGGGCTCTTCTAGGCTTGTAAGCCTTTTAGTCTTCTATAACGGGAGACTTCTTCCATACCCGGTCAGTTCTAGTCACCTAAAAAGGTTTTCTTCTGACGGCTCGGGAGCTACGTTCAAGGGCATCGTCCACATCTGCTTTCACCGTACCAGATTCGCTTACTGGACTCTCCCTCTACTCTTCTCCGTCCTAGCCTTTACTTGTCCTGACAATTAATGCAGGAGAGGCAATTCTAGCATACTGTAATTTGTTGTCAAGATAACCTTACAAACTAGTTAAGTTTTATATTTACCTGTTAAAGAATTCCATCTTATTAAACATAAGTCTTTCAGCATAGACATACTGTCTTTAAGAAGCCTGATTTTGCTACCTTCATTATATGACCAACATATGCCTAATTCTTTTATGCCTATTCCCATTTTCTGAGCTATAAACAATATTTCAACATCAAAGCTGAATCCATTAGCAGTTTGAAGTGGAAAGATTTTGTCTGCTGCTTCTCCTTTAAAACATTTGAATCCACATTGAGTATCCTGAATCCCTTTAAGGACAATTAAACGAACCATTAAATTAAAACATCTGCCCATTAAGTGTCGCTTCATTGGTTCGCCTACTCGTTTGGATCCATCTGTTTCTCTGGATCCGATAACAATGTCTGCGTCAATTTGATTAGGAGGTAAAAATCTATCTAATTGATCTATAGACATTGAAAGATCCGCATCTGCTACGAATCTGTATTTTCCTCTGGCGTAAAGCATTCCTTGTTTAACAACAAATCCTTTACCTCTGTGCTCAAGAGAAAGTAACTTAATCCCTGAATCCATTCCTGACATTGCTTCGACTATAGATATTGTTCGATCATTGCTGCCATCATCTACAACTATGATTTCCCATTCATATTCTTTACTGTTTAGATGCTTCACTACGCTCTGTAAAGTCAGAGATATTCTCTGTTCTTCATTGTAAGTGGGTATAACAACAGATAAAAATGGATTTGACAAAAGACTAGCTGCCTCCAGGATAAACTCGCTATTTGGCTTCCAAGTTGAATGCCTTATGTAACGCTCGCACTGCAATCTCTACTTTATCTTCATCTACTATACAAGTGATGCGTATCTCTGAAGTCGTTATCATTTCTATATTTACGTCTGCTTCATACAATGAGCGAAACATCAAAGAGGCATAGCCCGGATAATTCTGCATGCCTGTTCCTATGATGCTAACATTACCCAACCCAGCGTTACCAAAGCAATCTCGTGCCCCTATCTTTTTGGAAACAGTGTGCACGATATCTACTGCTTTTGTCAGGTTCTCTTTTCCTACAGTAAATGTTAAGTCTGCCAAATCACCTATACCCGAATTTTGCACTATCGTGTCTACACTTATCCCTGCATCAGATAAAGGTTCAAATATAGCAGCTGCTATACCTGGCTGGTCTGGGACTCCAAGAACCGTTATCTTTGCAACATTCTTATTGTGTGCTATTCCTCTTACTCTATCGTTAATTTCCATTACTACCTCTATGTCAATGAATCAAGGTTCCCGGGACATCTCTAAAACTAGAAGTAACTCTGATCGGGATATTGTAGAGTGCGGCAAGCTCTATGGATCTAGGATGCATTTTGGCTCCATAACTTGCCATCTCCATCATCTCCTCATAACCTATTTCCTCTAGAATGCGCGCTTCTGGAACTACCCTTGGATCAGAAGTATATATTCCATCTACATCAGTATATATTTCACACATATCTGCTTTCAGGCTCGCCGCCAGTGCCACTGCTGTAGTGTCAGAACCACCTCTGCCCAAGGTTGTAATTTCCATATTTTCTGATATCCCTTGGAATCCCGTGACCACTACTATTCTCTCTTCCTTTATTTCTTTTAGCATCCTACTTGTATCTATTTCTAGTATTCTAGCCTGACTATATTCTGAATCAGTACCTATGCCGGCTTGTGCTCCGGTAAGACTGATTGCTTCATGCCCTAGAGAATTTAATGCGATTGTAACCAAAGCAGAAGAAACCATTTCGCCGGTGGAAAGTAAAACATCCAACTCCCGTTTTGTAGGATCGTCTGATATACCAGAAGCCAACTCCAATAAATTGTCCGTGCTGTTTCCCATTGCAGATACTACTACCACAATCTGATTACCTGAAACACTAGATCTAACTATGCGTTCAGCAACAGACATTATCCTAAATTTATCCGACAATGATGAGCCGCCATATTTTTGTACAATTAGTTTACCCATACTACTTACTGCTTTAATTCGTTGTCGTTGATTACTACATGTGATCCCAACATTGAAGGTTTAGTAACCTTCAATGTTCCTGGGATACCAATTTTATCGGCTACGTCAGCCATTTCGTAACCTATTGTCATGGTTCTTGAAGTAGCAAAGGCGGTAACGCTAGAACCACCGCCTGACAAAAATGCGCCTATAGCGCCGGCATTATTTGCAGACCTAATTATGTATTTCATTGCCGGAAATATCTTCTCCCTATACGGCTGGTGTAATCTATCTCTTGTAGATATAGACAAACTCTCCAAATTGCCGCTCGATAAAGAATTAACCAACATTCCAAATCTGCCTATGTTGTAAACTGCATCGTCTCGGGAAATTTCTTTCGGTAATAAAGCTCGCCCCTCTTTTGTGCTCATAGGTTGGTCAGGAACGAATATGATTACATCAATGTCATTCGCTAAATTCACAGCACTACACAAAACCTTTTCTCCATCCTTTACTTGTAAACCTTCCTACTATTCCCCCTGCTATCAT
>CAZNWQ010000002.1:1774-35958 GCA_964576965.1 uncultured Dehalococcoidia bacterium | reverse complement strand
TTGGGGTCCTCGTCTACTACTAATCAAACCAACTTTTCCTAAGGTCATCAAAAGTTGATTCAAATACGCTTCCGGGATGTGTTGGCGGTCCGCTATCTCTGTGGTGCTAACCGCACCGCCTCCGTATCCTTGCGCTAACTCTACTAGCGCTCGGACCCCGTAGTCTACTTTCATTGGCACCTTCATCCCATCTACTCCTGTTGTGTTAAGGGAACAGAATTATATCATTACCTCTGTACAGCTTCAAGTACAAGCTATATTATGGTGTTTGATAAATTACTTAAACCTCCAAGGAGACAAAAATGGATACCCTTTCCCTAGACGTTAGTCATAGAATTATTCAGAGGAAAAAAGTCAGCGCCCTTCGCAAAGAGGGAATCACTCCGCTTCATCTTTACGGTCGAGGCATATCATCATCTTCGCTTCAGGCAAAAAGTTCCGATGTGTCGAGAATTGTTAATCTGGCAGGGCATAATATACCTGTAACTATAAGCCAGTCCGACTCAAACGAACAAAGCTTGGCTTTCGTTGGAGAAGTTCAATACGACCCTTCTTCCGATGAAATACTGCACGTAGATTTCTTGCGAGTTGATACTAGCCAATCCATGAAAAGAGATGTTCCAATTTCTTTAACAGGAGAATCCCCTGCCGTTCGGATGAACCAAGGTGTATTGAGCCAGGGCATACAATTCCTGTCCGTAGAGTGTTTGCCCCTAGAAACACCCGAAAGAATAGAAATCGACATCTCCGTTTTAGAAGAAATAGACTCATCTATAAGAGTGAAGGATTACTCACCTCCGTCTGGAATAAAGGTCTTGTCAGACACGGAAGACCTTATAGCCCGAGTTTCCGCACCGAGAGCGGCGCGGACTGCCAGAGGATCTGATGTCGACGATGGCTCTGTAGATCTATCGGCTGAAGCAGTACCTGCCACTGAAACAGAAGCGCCACAAGAATAGAACCGTTGTCTACCGGGCCAAGTTGGCTTTGGTAAAATCTGGGCGTCCATTAACAAAGGATTCTATCTCTGTTGCTTGCTTGCCTTCCATCTGTATTGTTTTAAGTGTTAATAAACCATGGCCTGTTTGAACACTACAAACATATGGTCGCTTTGTCTCATCCACTAACACTGTTCCTATTTCGGCTATCGGATTTATATTGAGGTCACCAGGCCAGACGTCTAATAGTTTTATTCTTTTATTGTTCCATCTGGTGTATGACCCCGGCCAGGGAGTATAGGCTTTTACTTGCCTCCAAATGTTTATTGCCGGTTGGCCCCAATCAATTTCGCCGCTATCCTTGGCCAGCTTTTCCGTGTATGTGGCTTTTGTTTCTTCTTGTTCAGATAACCTTATTTTGCCTTCACTATAGTCTGCTATCTGTTGCTCTAATAGACTGGCTCCCTTTTTGAACAATCTATACGTTAGATCAAGTGTTGTGTCCTCGTCTTTTATTTGTTCTTCTTGTTGAGCTATGACCCGTCCTGTATCAGTTCCTTCATCGACCTCCATAATTGTTACTCCAGTGACCGGATCTCCGTTTAGAATCGCGGTTGCCACCGGAGTTGGGCCCCTATATAGGGGCAATAAGGAGGGGTGTATATTTAACGAGCCCACTGCAGGGATTCTTAGCACTACAGGCGGGAGTATTATTCCATATGCAGCAATGACTATTATGTCTGGTCTGAGTTTTTCTAGGGCGGTCACACAACTCTCGCTCCTAAGCGATTTGGGTTGGAAAACGTCTAGTCCTTTGCTTTCTGCCATCACCTTAACCGGAGGCGGTTTCATCTGTCGCCCCCTGCCTGCTTGCCTGTCTGGTTGGGTAAAAACCCCGACTATGTCATGTCCCCCTGACAACAGTTTTTCTAGTGGATATGTTGCATATCCAGGGGTTCCCATGTATACAACTTTCATTAATTTAGCTCTTTTGTAAAATGATTTTAATTCAATTATATAACCTCATGACTGCGGCAACAATAATTACAGAAAAATAGCAAATTTTTTCTTTTTTTCCCCTTGGGACTCCACGAAAAACATCCTGTATATTGTAGTGGCGTGGTGTTCTTGTTGATTATTTTAAACAACAATCGATTTACTCTATGCCGTTGATGTAGAGTTCTTTTTTAGCGATTACTCGCTCTCTTATACCGTCCTTTTCTATTAGTCTTTTTTGTATTGTTATATTCTTTTGGGAGAAGCCGCTTTGCGCGAATTAACGCCTAATCAAATCTGGCAAGCCGTGTTGGGACACCTTGAGGTACAAATGAGTCGTCCCTCATACCTTACATGGCTTAAACCTACCGTCGGGGTTTCTTTTGAGAAAAACCTGCTCACTATTGGCGCCCCTTCGTCTTTTCATTCGCAAATGTTGGAGTCTCGCATGATAAACCTGATACAGACGACCGCGACAAAAGTTCTTGGGACTCAGTGCGACGTTTGCTTCGTTGTATCAGGCACCACTCCTCAGCCACCAATATCAAACAGCACGCCCGGAGGCAGGCCTGCCAATCGTGCTGCCTGGGGGCCGTCTCCGGATTACTCGAAGCTTAACCCAAAATATACCCTTGATTCCTTCGTCGTGGGGGCTTCAAATCAATTTGCCCATGCAGCGGCCCTCGCCGTTACTAATAATCCTGGTGTTGCCTATAACCCGTTATTTTTGTACGGGGGCGTAGGATTGGGCAAGACTCACCTTCTGCAGGGTATAGGCAGAACATTCCTAAACCAAGGACTAAACTGTGTTTATATCAATTCCGAGCAGTTTACTAATGAATTCATTTTGTCTATTCAAACCAAGAAAACACGAGAGTTTCGAAATAAATTTCGCTCTGCTGATGTGTTGCTGGTCGACGACATACAGTTCATAGCAGGCAAAGAGGCTATTCAAGAAGGATTTTTCCATACATTTAACGAGCTGCATAATAACAACAAGCAGATTGTTCTGGCTTGTGACCGTCCGTCCGCCTCTCTTAAATATTTAGAAGAGCGTCTTCTTTCGAGGTTCGACTGGGGTCTATCGGCCGACATACAAAGGCCAGACCAAGAGACTCGCCTGGCCATACTTTCAGCTAAAGCAGCATCTTTGGGGTCCCCAGTTCCGGCTGAGGTTCTTTCGTTCATAGCTGCCCATTTTTCTTCTAGCGTAAGAGAGTTGGAAGGCGCCCTTAATCGAGTTTTTGCCTATTCAGACCTGACATCGGTCCCTCTTTCTCTGGAAGTGGCAAATCACAGTTTATCTGACCTCCTGTCTTCTTCGAATAAGGTTATTCCTTCCGCTGATCAGATTTTGTCTCAAGTCGCGTCCTTCTACAAGATCGACGGTCGCCTTCTCGCAGGTAACAGAAAGGACCGCTCAGTCTCTCGTGCTAGACAAGCTGCTGTTTATTTGTTGCGAGAGAACGGCGAAATGTCTCTTTCTGGAATAGCCTCTGTTCTGGGTGGAAGAGACTATTCCACAATCCGGCATTCTTGGACAAAGATAACGTCTCTTCTTAAAGAGGACACCGTACTACGCCAAGAAATCTCTGCAATACAAGATTTCTTAAACAATGATTAACTTTTTTCCCTTTTTTCCCTTTTTCCCCTAACTTTGTCTTGATGAAAACCCCGTCTACACACACCTTCCCTTTACCTTGTCTGATTCCGAATTACTCTTTATACTCTTTGCAACTTCATATTGATACTATTAGATACATTATATATATAAATATATATAACCTATATAAAAATGATTGATACAGCAAAGATATCTATTAAAGCAGGTAATGGAGGGGAAGGGTGTGTTAGCTTCCGAAGGGAGAAGTACGTTCCTTTAGGAGGGCCTGATGGAGGCGACGGAGGAAAAGGAGGGGATGTATTAATTATTGCTTCAGAAGGGCACCACATGCTAACGGCGTTTAGATTTGTCAGGAGATTTAAGGCTGGAGATGGAGAAAACGGAAGGGGTCGTCTTAAATCGGGGAAGTCAGGGAAAGATTGCATACTAGAGGTGCCTGTCGGGACAATAATAAAGGAACAAGACGAAGAAGGACAAGAAGAGATAGTTGCAGATCTAACAGAAAACGGGGCTACGTTTATTTTGGCAGTTGGAGGGGAGGGCGGCAAAGGGAATAAAAAATTTGCACGCTCAGAAAATAGAACCCCCCTCCTGGCTGAGGGTGGAGAAGAAACCAGTGAAAGGACCCTGTCTTTAGAACTGCAAGTTCTGGCAGACGTCGGCATTATAGGCAAACCGAGCGTAGGCAAATCATCCATCCTTGGCTCCTGTTCTAGGGCGAGGCCCACTGTAGCAGATTATCCTTTTACTACTCTAGAGCCCGTTTTAGGCCTAGTAGACGTTGGATACCGGACGTTTGTTATAGCCGAGATACCCGGATTAATCGAAGGTGCCCACAAAGGATCAGGCCTTGGCCATGAATTTTTAAGACACGCAAAGAGAACAGAGGGAATAGTCCATGTATTGGATGGCACGTCTGACGATTTAACGAGAGACTACAAGCAAATAAAAGAAGAAATGCTCCTGTATGACAAACACCTTTTAGACAAATGGGAGGTAATAGCGGTAAACAAGGTGGACTTGATATCAGTTAAAGAGCGAAAAGAAGAGATAGAAAACGAACTTTTACTCCTTTTGAAGGAAGAAGCTGATGAGGGAATAACTAGAGGAAAAATTCATTTTGTATCAGCGGCAAATGGAGAAGGCGTAAGCGATCTGATGCAAGAGCTAGCAAGGACGTTAAACGAAACAAAGCTACAAGGAGAGATTAGCGCAAAAAAAACAGACAAAGACATTTCTGTTATAACGCCCAAACCCAGAACGGAAAAAATAGAGGTTATTAGGCAAAACAACCTGTTTTTAGTAAACTCTTCCAAAGCGGAGAGAATTGTTAGAAAAGCAAAAACAGAAGACAAAATCATACTGGCTCAAGTGATGAATGAACTAAAGCGACTAGGAGTTGTAAGAGCCCTAGAAAAAGCAGGGATAGGGTCGGGCACGACCGTAAGAATAGGTACTTGGGAGATGGATTGGGAATGAACAAAAGCATGGATAAAATCGGGATTTTTGGAGGAACCTTCGATCCCATACATACCGGCCATTTATTGGTGGCCCAAGAAGCAGCGTCGACATTAGGACTGGAACAAATTTGGTTTATTCCTACAGGAGAACCTTGGCTCAAGGAAGGAACCAACGTTTCTCCGGCAAAAACCCGATTAGAAATGCTCGACTTAGCCATAGGAAAGAACAGTAGATTTAAAGCATGTTCTATAGAAATAGATAGGCCTGGTCCGTCGTATACCGTAGAAACATTGCAGCAATTAAATCAATCGGGGTATCAGGGAAAGCCGTCGTTTATAGTAGGAATGGATTCTCTGGAGACTCTACATCGATGGCATCAGCCCGCACGACTGTTTGACTTATGCGATCTCGTGGTTATAGCTAGGCCTGCTTATTTAGGAATTAACCCGGAATCCATAGAGAAAATCAAGCCGGGAGCATCAAAAGACATAACGTTCTTAAATGGGTTAAGAATAGGGATTAGCGGGACAGAAATCAGGAAACGTGTTTTCGACCACAAGCCAATAACCTACTGGGTTCCAGACGAAGTAGAGAGATACATATACGAGAACAACTTGTATGGAGAGTGAAACAATGGACTCAGAAATAGCCAACCAAATACTGAACCTGGCAGGAAAACTCCGCGCGCTACAATATGGAGAATTTCTTCTGTCGTCTGGAGCAAAAAGTAACTATTACTTTGACGGAAGATTGATTAGTCTTCACCCCGAAGGGAGTTATTTGCTGGGCAAAACGTTTCTGAATGCTATTCGCGGGACCAGCATATCGGCAGTAGGGGGGCCGGCAGTAGCTGCTATCCCAATAGTGTCCGCAGTTACCCTAACAAGCCACATCGAAGAAAACCCAATTGAAGCGTTTTTTGTAAGACCTACGGCAAAAGATCATGGCACTGAAAGACAAATAGAAGGAAACTTGAAACCGGGCAGCCATGTGATGATAATTGACGATGTGTGCACTTCTGGGGGTTCCTTATTTATTGCTATAGACGCAGTTGAGAGCATCGGGTGTAAAATAGAAAAAGTAATGGTTGTCTTAGACAGGAAGCAGGGAGGGAGAGAAAAGATAGAGGCAAGAGGATATTCCTTTGTTTCTGTATTGGAACCAGACGAAACAGGAGTAATCCGCGTTTCGGGCGGTAACGGCGGATAAGAAAGAAAGACTATGAACATCTACCATCCCACAATAGAAGAGGCGAACACGCTGGCCCAAAAGGGAAACCTGATACCTTTGTACACGGAGATAAATGCCGACCTGGAAACCCCCGTTTCTGCCTACTTAAAAATAGCCACGGGTTCCTATTCCTTTCTATTGGAGAGTGTTGAAGGCGGAGAAAGAGTGGCAAGGTACAGCTTTATAGGAACAGAGCCTTTCCGGGTTGTCAAAACCGGACCCGGGCAAGAACAAGGAGAGGTTGACCCTCTAGATGTCATAAAAACCACACTAGGCCAATACATGCCAGTCGAAGTTCCTGGGCTTCCTCGATTCCAAGGAGGAGCAGTAGGGTATCTTGCCTACGACACGGTTAAATATTTCGAAAAAGTTCCAATCCCTGTTGACGATCCATTTGAACTGCCAGAATCCCAATTTATGTTCGTAGACACCCTTTTGGTTTTCGATCACGTAAGGCACAAAATCAAAGTAGTAACCCACATACATTTAGACGGATCAACAATGGATGACGCCTATCACAAGGCGACCGAACGAATAGAAACTCTTGTTAAAAGACTGCAGAAACCGCTTCTCTTAGACAAGACTGAACGAAACCATGAGGCAGCCGGCATAAAAGAAATTGCTTCAAACGTAACGGAGGAAGAATTTAAAGAAAAAGTGAAGAAAGTCAAAGAGTATATCTACGCGGGAGATATTATTCAGGCAGTATTATCTCAGCGTCTTTCAAAAAAAACAGACGCAGAACCCTTTGATATATACAGGGCGCTTAGAACCCTTAATCCCTCACCATACATGTACTTTCTTGAGCTAGGCGGATTCCACATTGTCGGAGCCTCGCCAGAACTTTTGGTGAGGGTCGAAGACGGAATAGTTTATAATTTCCCCTTGGCAGGCACTAGGCCAAGGGGGGCAACTCCCGCAGAAGATGATGCCTTGGCGGAGGAGCTTAAGGCAGACGAAAAAGAAAGAGCCGAGCACATAATGTTAGTTGATCTTGGGAGAAACGATGTGGGACGAGTGGCAGAAGCAGGATCGGTAGAGGTTACAGATCTGATGAGGGTAGTCAAATATTCTAATGTAATGCATTTAGAATCTGAAATTAGGGGAAAGTTAAGGCAAGGTAAAGACGCATATGACGCTTTAAGGTCCTGTCTTCCTGCAGGAACTTTGTCAGGAGCGCCGAAAATCAGAGCCATCGAGATACTATCGGAGCTTGAAGGAGAAAGAAGGGGGCCTTATGGAGGTGCCGTTGGCTATTTTGGTTTTGATGGAGCAATGGATACTGCCATTACAATTAGAACTATGGTTATAAAAGATGGTACGGCGTATATACAAGCAGGAGGAGGCATTGTGGCGGACAGTATCCCAGAATCCGAATATCAAGAAACCCTGCACAAAGCTAGGGCAGCCTTACGAGCACTGGAAGAAGCAGAATCACGAAATTCCTAAACACTGACCGAAAGACAGTTTCTGTGGGCAAAAGCCAACCAAATTAACCTTGAGTGTTTCTCTGGCGCCACCAACTTAAGCAAGCAAGCTTTTATTATGAAAAGCAGAAAAACTCATATAATACCGATTGTTGTTTTATGCACAGGGGTCATATTGCTGATAGCCTCCCTTTCATTCCAGGCTTACAAAATGGTTTCTCATGCCCAATTAAGCAAAATGGAATACGAAACCCAAGGACTTGAAAAAGAAATTACAACGCATGAAGCATTGTATCCAGGAAATCTGATAGACCCTTTGGATTGGGACAATCCGCGGATAACCGACATTAGGGAAAAGAGAGTGGATCCGACGAAGCAATTCCGATATGAAAACAGTGAAACGACAACTCAGGCGGAGCCACCTAGGTCAATAGAAATACCAGCGATAGAACTTTCTTCAGAAATTAAGTCCCTGACTATTCAAAACTACGGAAACGCACGGGGATGGGAAACACCAAGAAATGTCGTCGGACATATTCCAACCACTGCGAACCCGGGGCAAGAAGGCATAGCATACCTGTTTGGACACCTGAACAGCCCGATTAGAGGCGAAGGATCTGTATTCCGAAACCTAACAAAAATACCGGACATTCTCCGTCAAGGGAAAGACGTATATGTGTATGTGAAAGACGAAGGTGAAAAAACATACCTTTATCAAGTTAACAAGACAAGAGTCATACCTCAGGAAGAGTTCAAAATAGAAGATTCAAATAGCGCACTGATTGAACTAGTGGCATGTGTGCCATCTTATATCTATGACCATAGACTGATAGTTACGGCTAAATTAGTCGGTTTTAAGTAAGCACCGAGACTACGGGCGCTGAATCAAACATCCAAGTTCTTGACGTTCGCTGCATTGGCCTGAATAAATGCTCTCCGTGGAGCCACCTCTTCGCCCATTAACTCTGTGAAAACTCGGTCCGCCGCCTCTGCATCTTCTGCCGTGACTCGCAACAAGCTACGAGTTTGGGGATTCATAGTAGTATCCCAGAGCTGGTCAGGATTCATTTCCCCTAAGCCCTTGTATCTTTGAATGGACAGACCGCGCTTCCCCTCTAACTTTTCCAAGAGGGAATCCTTATCGTTCTCAAGATAGGCGTAATGAACTTCTTTGCCCGCTTGAATTTTGTATAGAGGAGGCTGTGCAATGTAAAGGTAGCCTTCTTCAATGAGCTGGCGCATATTTCTGTAAAAGAACGTCAAGAGTAAAGTTCTTATGTGTGATCCGTCGACGTCTGCATCAGTCATAATAATTATCTTGTGGTATCGTAGCTTTTCTAGGTTGAGATCGTCACCGAGATTGGCTCCAACCGCTGTTATTATAACGCGAATCTCTTCATGGCCAAGCATTTTGTCCAAGCGAGCCTTTTCGACGTTCAAAATCTTACCTTTTAGAGGCAGAATGGCCTGAAATTTTCTCTCCCGACCTCCCTTAGCAGAACCACCTGCAGACTCACCCTCCACCAAGTATAATTCAGACAACGAGGGATCCTTTTCAGAGCAGTCGGCTAGTTTCCCGGGTAGAGAACCACCGTCCATGGCGTTTTTCCTTAAAACCATGTCCCTAGCCTTGCGAGCTGCTTCGCGGGCCTTTTGCGCAGTGAGGCTTTTGTCTATAATGCGGCGTGCTTCATTCGGGTTCTCTTCTAGATAGTAAATTAGAGATTCAGCCACGACCGAATCCACTTGCCCTTGGACTTCTGCGTTGCCCAACTTCCCCTTGGTTTGTCCTTCAAACTGCGGGTCGATCAGCTTCACGCTTAACACCGCGGCAATGCCTTCTCTTACATCTTCTCCGGAGAAATTGGCTTGATCTTCCTTTAGGAACTTCTGTTTTCTGGCGAAGCCATTCAGGGCTCGAGTTAGGGCAGTCCTAAATCCTGTTAGGTGAGTGCCTCCGTCAGCTGTATTGATACAATTGGCAAAAGAGTAGACTTGCTCTGAATACCCGCCATTATACTGGAAGGACGCTTCAACCATCGTGTTATCGACTGTTTTCTGAACATAAAAAGGATCAGCTTGCAGGACTTCCTTGTTATGGTTAAGTTGAGAAACAAAACTCACGATACCCCCATCGAACTTGTAGTTTTGCTTCCAGGGCGAATAGCCCTGTTCTTTGTGCCATTCACTGACAAGGGAAATTTGCAAACCTCTATTTAGGTAAGCCATTTCTTTGAATCTTTGAGATAAAACACCAAAATCATATTCGGCAGTGCCGAATATTTTTTCGTCAGGCATAAAAGTGGTCGTAGTCCCCGTGCCGGTTGCTTTTTTTACCGATTCGAGTGAATCTATTGCAGCCCCGCGTTCGAAATTTTGTTCGTGAAGCAGTCCGTCTCTTTTTACCTCCACTTTTAACGATGAAGACAAAGCATTTACTACCGATGCTCCAACACCGTGAAGCCCCCCGGATACCTGATACCCTTTGCCCCCAAACTTTCCGCCTGCATGCAGGGTGGTCATGACTGTTTCTACTGCGGTTTTGCCTGTCGCTGGATGAACATCTACCGGTATACCTCTACCGTCATCTTCGACTTTAACTGAACCGTCTGGCAAGATGCGGACAGATACCTTAGTACAGAAACCCGCCATTGCTTCGTCAACGGCGTTATCAACAATTTCGTATATCAGGTGATGCAATCCCCGGCTATCTGTGCTACCAATGTACATTCCTGGACGCAAGCGAACAGCTTCCATTCCTTCGAGTACTTGGATGTCTTGGGCTGTATAATCTAATGAAGCGGAGTTAAGTTCTGCCATAGTTGATCTACCTCGTGCGCACTATCTGCACCTTTATATTTGTGCTGACAAGGGAACAATGCCCCAGCCAGGTCGTAATGAACCGGCAATCAAGCAATTAGCGGTTGCCGAGTGAAGTGACGATACAAATTTATCAGTAAGAGAGTACCCCCTCTTTATTATTGTGGCTTGTAGGGCCTACGGCCAAACGAAGCTCATTTAAGCATGAAAATAGTAACACAATCCCATCTAACTGTCAAAGCTGACAGGCGTAAATAATGTATTGTAAGCAAGAGGTCTAACGCCAGGCACTTTTCTCAAAACGGAGTTCTATGTTAGACTTCCGACTTGAGGCAATATGACAGATAAAGAAAATAGAGTTTTCTCAGGAATGAGACCATCAGGCAGGCTACATTTGGGCAACTATTTGGGAGCTTTGAAAAACTGGGTGGTTTTGCAGCAAGAATTCCAGTGTATATATTGTGCCGTCGACGTCCATGCCTTAACAGACATGCAAGGAGATTCCACGAAAGACATTAAGCCAAATATACATGAGATGGTTTTAGATTGGCTGGCAGCGGGAATAAATCCAGAAAAGAGTTTGGTTTTTGTTCAATCACACGTTCCAGAGGTAATGATTCTGCACTCACTGCTTAGCATGGTAACGCCTCTTGGGTGGTTGATGAGAGTTCCTACATTTAAAGATAAGATACGGCAAATGGAAGAAACAGAAGAAAGCGTTAGCTACGGCCTTGTTGGATATCCGGTTCTTATGACAGCAGACATAATACTATACAAAGCAAACACCGTTCCGGTGGGAGAAGATCAATTGCCGCATATAGAATTGGCCCGGGAGATTGTCAGAAGGTTTAACAATTTATATGGAAAGACTTTTCCTGAGCCACAATCTAGATTGACGGAGCATCCGCTCATCAGAGGGTTAGACGGAAAACAGAAAATGAGTAAAAGTTTAGATAATCACATCGAATTGGCTATATCCCCAGAAGAGACGCACAAAAGAGTTCGGGGAGCTTTCACAGATCCACAGAGATTAAAAAAAGAAGACCCGGGTAATCCATTGATATGCAACGTGTATTCTCTTCACAAATACTTCAATCCTGAAAAACTGGACGCCATTTACTCTAGGTGCGTAGCTGCTGACATAGGATGTGTAGAAGACAAAGAGATTCTATCAACCGGCATTAATGAGATGCTTCGGGAATTCCGAGAAAAACGTGAGGAATTGGCTAGCAATCCCAAATATGTGTCGGAAGTTCTCGCCGAAGGAGCAGAACGGGCTAGGTCAATAGCGCAGCAGACTCTGTCTGAAGTTCGAGAGCGTATGGGCATCTCACAATCAATCTAATATTCTGAAGAGGTTGCCTAAACGATGAATACCAAGAACAGCGATTTTGAGAATGTTACATCTTCTGCTATTCAAATAGTTAAAGACGCTGGAAAATTATTGGTGGACAGGTTTAATGGTAAAAAACAAGTTTCATACAAAGGAAGAAACGATTTAGTTACGGACGTTGATAAGCTTGTTGAAGAACAAATAATAAAATCTCTGTGCAATGCCTTTCCTGGATGTGGCATTGTGGCGGAAGAGTCAGATCCCATAACAGCACAAACAGACATGACATGGATAATAGACCCCTTAGACGGAACCAGCAACTATGTAAACGGCATACCTTTTTTTGCTGTCAATCTTGCACTAATGGCAGGTAATGAAGTAGTACTGGGAATAACATTCGACCCGATGAGAAATGAACTGTTCCATGCTGTAAAAAACAAACAGGCCTATCTGAACCAAACACTCATCGAGGTATCAAGTAAGAAAAAGCTGAAAAACGCCCTTATAGGATATGACCTCGGTTATTCAGATGAAAAAGCTAGAACCGCAATTGAAATGATTTTGCAGTTGTGGTCCAGCATAAGGTCGACAAGAATGATGGGCTCTGCAGCACTGGGCTTGGCTTATGCGGCTTGCGGTAGAACAGATTTGTACTTTCATCACCATTTATCACAATGGGATTTGGCGGCTGCCCTAGTTATTGTAAGTGAGGCTAAAGGCGTGACTTCTGATAGACAAGGTCAGACAGCATCTCTTTCATCTACAAGTATTATCGCAGCGAATCCTAGTCTGCACAGTGATTTTCTTAGTAAAACTCAAGAAACTGCGTGGAGGGTCACTCAATGACGAAGCCGGTTAGACAACCAGCAATCCATTACGTTGTGGAAGGCAATGAAAATGCGCCGGCGATTGTCTTAATAAACGGCTTGGGGGGAGATCTGAGGCACTGGCAGGCGTTAAGGTTAATGCTGCAGTGTCAATATAGGGTCGTGTCATTGGACAACAGAGACAGCGGTCATAGTGAGAGAGGAGGCCAACAGTATTATATTAAGGATATGGCCAATGATGTAGTGGATTTACTAGAGAGACTTGCCGTCGACAAAGCACATGTTATCGGATATTCCATGGGTGGGGCTATAGCCCAAGAATTGGCTATTAACCAGCCACAACTAGTTGATAAATTGATCTTGTTAGCAACATATGATAGTACCGACAATCGGGCACAGGATCTTTTCAGGGGATTCGCTTCACTAAGACGTGACTTAAATAGAGAAGATTACTTAAGATTGACTCTACCGTGGGGGTATACATATGAAGAATACGAAAGGCCCGGTTTTGTCGAAGAAGTAATTGCCGAAGTGGTTAGCGACCCTCTATATCAGGAGAATGACGCTTTCACTAGACAAATGGAAGCAACTATAGCATTTAATTCAAGGGACAGGTTGCACTTGATAAAATCTCCGACTCTATTGGTTTTCGGAGATGAAGACATCATGACCCCAATGAGATTTGCCAACTCAATGGTTTCACGTATAAAAAACGCCAAGCTGGTTGTCATAAAAGGAACAGGCCATCTTTTTATGAGAACACAGTTCAAGGAGGCATCTGAGGCTATTAAGGATTTCCTTGACGGGTGAAATGCTACTGACAAGTATCATCACTTGAATTTTTTTATGAAACGCTCGATTCTCTCTAAAGCACCTTCTATTTCTTTCTGAGAAACAGCATAGCAGCAACGGACGTGCCCTTCGCCACTTTCCCCGAAAGCCGATCCGGGAACTACGGCCACTTTCTCTTCTAGCAACAGTTGCTCCGCAAATTCTTCGGATGTTAAGCCAGTGCTTCTTATGGAAGGAAAAGTGTAGAAAGCTCCTAGCGGATCAACGCAATCCAAGCCTATTGAGAGGAGACCATTAACCATTAGTCGTCTTCGCCTGTCATATTCGAGGCGCATATTTTCCACTTCAGTTTCTCCGAACCGTAGTGCTTCTAAGGCTGCCATCTGTCCTTGGATAGGGGCGCAAAGCATAGTGTACTGATGAATTTTCATCATGGCTTCGATTATGTCGGCATTAGCACACGCATAACCAATGCGCCAACCAGTCATGGCATATGCCTTAGAGAAACCTCCCAGAAGTACTGATTTATGTTTCATTTGTGGCAAGGACGGAAAGCATGTGTGTTCAACTCCATACACTAGGCGGTCATAAACCTCATCAGAAATCACTGTTAAATCGTACTTAATGGCTAGGTTGGAAATCTCCAGCATTGCATCTCGTGTCATTACTGCTCCAGTTGGATTGTTGGGGTAGCCGAGGAGTATGGCTTTCGTTCTAGGGGTTATTCGTGATTCAATGTCTGCCGCAGTTACTTGGAACGAATTTTCCATTGTGGTCGGTACATCTACCGGAATGCCACCCGCTAGGGCTATACAAGGAACGTATGAAACGTAAGTTGGTTCTGGAACTATCACCTCATCACCGGGATCCAAAATCGATCTCATGACAAGGTCTAAAGCCTCACTTACCCCTACGGTTACAAGGATTTCGGTTGAAGGGTCATAATTGACCTCATAGAGTTTTCTGATGTGTGCAGCTATTTCCAACCTGAGTTCCATTAGGCCGAAATTGGAAGTGTACATCGTGTGGCCACTTTCTAAGGAAGTTATCGCTGCTTCTCTTATGTGCCAAGGTGTTACAAAGTCAGGTTCGCCCACGCCAAGAGAAATCACATCATCCATAGAAGCGATAATATCAAAAAATTTCCTTATCCCAGAAGGAGAAAGATTTTGCACGCGTTCAGATAAAATTCTAGAAGCTGTCGACTTTGCCTTTTTATCGTTCATGTAAACGTATCCCTATGGAGAAAGAGGAAGGCGCCTTGTTCCTTCGTCTTGATTCAAGATAATGCCGTCTTCTTTGTACCGTTTTAACAAAAAATGAGTAGTGGTCGCATTCACTTCTTGAAGAGCAGCAAGCTTCATCGCTACAAAACTTGCAACTTGCTGCATTGTGTTTCCTGAAATTAACACAGCCAAGTCATAATCTCCAGACATCAGTTGTAGAGAGCGGACTTCAGGGAACCGGGCAATTCTTTGAGCAATGCCGTCGAAGCCCACATCGTGCTGAGGAGTCATTCGTACCTCGACAAAAGCTAAAACCTCTTCACCATTGTAGAGAAGATCTCGGTTTATTACCGTCTTGTATCCCAAAATGATCTTTTGCTTTTCGGCCTGGTCTATTAGCTCCTCAACCTCCTTTGTTGATCGCCCTGTTAACGCGGCGATTTCCTTGGCAGTGGCCTTGGCGTTGTTTTCCAGTATTGCTATTATATCTTTCATAGTGAGGGCCTCATTTTATGCCAGTCTGTTGCCTGTTCAAAAGCATAGGCGGCATTCAGGATGGTATTTTCAGAAAAGTAACTTCCCATTATCTGCATACCTATAGGTAATCCATTGGAGAATCCTGCTGGTATCGATATGGCAGGTATGCCGGCTATGTTAGCAGGGATCGTACAAATATCATTAAGGTACATTTGCAGGGGGTCTTCTGTTTTTTCACCTATTAAAAAAGCTGTTGATGGAGAGGTGGGAGTAATTAAAACGTCGTAATCATTAAAAACACTCGAAAACTCATCTCTTATCATAGTCCTAACCTTTTGTGCCTTAACATAATAAGCATCGTAGTAACCGGCTGAAAGAGCGTATGTTCCAAGCATGATTCTTCTGCTTACCTCGGACCCAAACCCGTTTTGCCTGGTTTTCTCCATCGCGTCCCAGATGGAATCCGCATCCCTGTAGGAATATCCATATTTGACTCCATCGTACCTAGATAGATTAGCCGAAGCTTCAGAAGGGGCCAATATATAGTATACAGCCAGGGCATATTTGGTTAAGGGCAAAGAAATTTCTGACACGGTTGCACCAAGTTTTTCGAAAACAAGGAGAGACTCTTTTATGCAGTCGAGAATATCGCTGTCAACACCGACATCAAAGTACTCCTTTGGAACACCTATCTTAAGTCCTTTGATGTCTCCTGTAAGGGATTTGGAATAGCAATCGCTTACTCTTTCTATAGATGTAGAATCCATTGGGTCATGGCCGACTATGGTGTCGAGTACAATAGAGCAATCTCGTACGTCCTTGGTTATAGGGCCTATTTGATCTAGTGAACTTGCAAAAGCCACCAGCCCGTATCGGCTAACCAAGCCATAGGTAGGCTTAAGCCCGACAACACCACAAAGACTGGCTGGCTGTCGTATACTTCCTCCAGTATCGGAGCCTAGGGAATAGAAACATTCCCCAGATGCTACTGCAGCGGCAGGCCCACCACTACTACCTCCAGGTACTCGTTTTAAATCCCACGGGTTATGCGTGGGATGAAAAGCAGAATTTTCTGTTGAGGATCCCATGGCGAATTCATCCATATTACCTTTCCCCACGATTATGCCTCCTGATTGTTTCAGTTTCTCAACAACTGTGGCATTGTAGGGAGGGATAAATTCACTGAGCATATGGGAAGAACACGTAGTGAGAATATCCTGAGTGCAAATATTATCTTTTAGCTGGAAAGGTATTCCCTGGAGGCCACTGGATGGGGAGCCTCCTGGGTTTTGGTCAAAACTTTTTGCCTCCTCTAGGGCCATATCCCCTGTAACGGTAACGAAAGATTTGACTGATGGTTCTACTTGTTTGATGCGATCTAGTATGGTGCTAGTCAAATCCTCGAAAGAAACCATTTGATTGTCTAGCAGTTCTTTCGCCTCGTGAATGGTCAATTCATATAACGGTGTGGTCATTATTCCAGCACCGGCCTTACCTTGAAGTAACCATTTTCTACAGAAGGTGCGTTCTGGAGAATTTTGTTTACAGGCAAAGATTGGGAAGGTTCGTCTTCTCTCATTACTCCATTTGCCGAAACGGAGTGCCCGGTGGGATTAACGTCACTCGTGTCAACATTGTCCAGAACTCTAAACTGATCTAAAATGTTTGAAAGCTCAGAACTTAGGCGACTTACGTCTTCAGGCGATAGCCCTAGTCTATATACTAAAGCTATGTTTTGAACTTCTTCCTTGCTAATTTTTGGGATGGTCATGCCTGTTCCGATCTAAAAAAGTAACTTAGTTTAGCAAATAGTAGGCACTCATTCAAGTTTAGAATAAAGGTGCATCAAGCAATAGCCACAACGCAAATTGGAAGCTAATTACCCAGATGGACTATAATGAACGATATTTAGCACGCGAGACTGCAAAAGGGACAAATTAAGATATGCCAATAGAGGAATATGACATTGGAATAATAGGAGGCGGACCAGGGGGGTATGTTGCTGCCATTCGTGCCGCCCAACTGGGATGTAAAGTAGTTCTTATTGAAGAAGATTCATTGGGTGGTGTTTGTTTGAATTGGGGGTGTGTCCCAAGCAAGGCTATGTTGAGAAACGCGGAAATAATAAACCTGATGAAATCTGCAGGGCAGTTTGGTATTTCTTTCAACGATTTTTCATTTGATATCAATAAAGCAGTTTCCAGGAGTCGGCGAATTGTGAATCGCCTCGGCAGGGGGCTAGAGTTTTTATTGAAGAAAAACCAAATTGTTCACCTGAAAGGGCGAGCTGAAATATTAACGAACGGCAGTATTTTGATTAATAGGGACCAGGAACTCGCTATCAAAAACATTATAATAGCTACTGGTTCGTCCCAGCGCTCTCTAGACCTGCTGAAAACCGATGGTGTGAATGTTATAACAAGTAAGGAAATATTGGCCCTAACACAGGTGCCCAAAAGCCTTTTGATTATTGGAGGAGGATCAACAGGAGTAGAATTTGCCTATATGTATGGTGCATATGGCTCGAAAGTTACTGTCGTAGAGGCTCAAGACCAGATTCTTCCCAAAGAAGACCCCGAGATTGCAGAATTGTTGAGAAAGAGTCTTGCAGAGCAGGGCATATCGATCTATACAAATGCCAGAATCGTCACCGGTGGCGTGAAAGATGGATTAGTAAGGTGTGAAATTGATGTTCCAAATGAGGACAAGATAGTAATTGAAGCAGAAAAAGCACTAATGTCGATAGGAGTTGCTGGCAACATCCTCGGCATTGGATTAGATGGCTTAGATATTCAGACGGAAAACGGGTTCATAAAAATTGACAAACAGATGCGAACCAGTGTGCCAAACATATATGCCATAGGTGACGTTACAGGAAAATTGTTGCTAGCTCATGTGGCACAAGCGCAAGGGATTATAGCTGCTGAAGTTATAGCTGGACTTAAGCATGATGAATTGACTTATGACTTTATACCTAGATCCACCTATTGTGAACCACAAATAAGTAGCTTCGGATATACCGAGAAAGAAGCCTTGGGTCGTGGATATTCCATCAAAATAGGGCGATTTCCATTGACTGCCAACGCGAAGGCCTTGGCAATGGGAGGAGACGCCGGCATGGTCAAGATAATAGTAAACGAGAAGAACAAAAACATCTTAGGAGCACATATAATTGGGCCCGAAGCAACTGAAATAATTACCGAATTAATTACCGTGAGTCAGCTAGGGGGAGAAAAGGAATTCCTAGAAAACATTGTACACCCCCACCCATCTATTGGAGAGGCTATTAAAGAGGCAGCATTGGATGTTTATGACAGGGCAATACATATATAAAAATAGCCCAAAATAGCCCAAAATAGCCCGAAGCGAATATAGATAACAAAACGAGCCTTTTGCGAAGGCATACAGCTATAAATGTACGAAAAGCGTAAGAATTATGGCCTATGTGTACAGTTTCGTGTGCACCATGGTGGCTACATCAGGTTGCTAAAACGGTTGAATTAGTAGTAAAATAATGGTGTTCTTCATCGAACAAAATATGTCTAGTTATCCTTTTGGAAGTATTAGCAAACAGTTATATGATATCCAAAAAAAACCATCAAGTAGGACCAACCAAAGTGCCAGCGTTTTCAAAAGCGTTGGAGGATCTGCTAGACGTAGCCAGGGAAGGTCACGAGGCAGGCAGCGAATTCTTTAACCCGGGCTACGACTGGTTGATAGAAAAGATGAGAGTTTTTCAGGATTTTGATCCTTCGTCCCAGAAGACTGTGATTAAAAATGCTGAACAACTCGAAAAAGAATCCATAGAGTTAAACAATGAAGGTAAGGCAGGCAAAAAGGTTTGGCCGGATGTCGCAGTGAGATTGGAAACTGGGGGACTGGGTTTCTTCAGTCAATTGGGAGTTGCTAGACGACCAGATTTGACTCAGTACTACGCTGACGGATTTACGCCAAATAGAGACGCCATTTCATTCAGTGAAGAAAATCAAGAATTATTTGCCGATATCATACCTTATATAACCAAAAAAATGGGTGAAAGCTTTTCGAACGGCCATACTATAATCCAGACAGACAGGCAGATTGGTGACGCCCCTGGGCGGTCATTCCATGCCAGGCAACTTTTGTTTGGAGTGGATTATCCCCAGTTGCCATATATGTGGCGTCAGCTAACATTCGATTTACAGAATGAAGAATTACAGAACCCGCCAGATATCTTGGAAGTATCTATTCCTAAATGGTTGGATGATTTAGAGATACCGTTGGAGATAAAAAATAGAGTGGTAAACGCAGGATTAACCAGCTTGATTTTCAAGGCACCTACGTTAGGTTTGTCATTGCATCTTGGCTTTGACTATATGGGAGAGCATAAAATGGGCCCTCTTTCCATAGCCATGTTCAAAGTCAAGGAATCGGAAGGATTGGCCCTGCAAGCAGCGCTGAGCATGGCCAGAGTGCAAACTATTGACGGCGATATCACAAATGCCGCAATGGTAACCACTGGACCGTCTCTGCACGGCAAAAGCACCCTTACCATAATGATAGAGCTGGCGAAAAGCAAATTGCTTGAAGAATTAGGACTCAGGGTTGGAACAGAAGAAGGGGTATATCCGATGAATGATGATATAATCCTCCTGCAAAAACTGAAAGAGCCCAAGGTGATAGATAAAGGGAAAAAGAAGACTCGTATCTCTTACGCTATTGATGGTACAGAGAACAGTATGTACGCAGTACCGTTTGGCCTGAGTAAAGATAATGATCCAATAACATACGATGTTCTGAGAGGTTCAGATAATGATCCAAACCCGCAAGAAACACTAGAAAATGTGCCCTTTAATTATAAGGAAGGCACTCCAGATTTTTCAAAGAATCCTGTACGCAATATGAGGATGATCCTCTCTAGATCGAGATTACTGGCGAGAAAAGGAGTGAGTCACCTATCCAAACTCTTTTCTAATGGTGAGCTCGAAGAGACGGTTCACGTGCCTATGGAAAATATGGACAGAATATTGTGGCAGGGCGTTATGCGTCAAAACACGGTTGTGCCTCCATTGGTTCGACTTAGCCCTGAAACCTACGTTAGGGCCCTAATGTATGGAGAAGCGGTTCAGACAGGTGCCTCTACAGGCGCAATAGGAAGACCTTATGTAGAATATTTTTCAGATCCATTCATAATTGGACTCGAAGACGAAAATGCTAATTTATTACACTCCATATTGAAAAACATCCGTGAGGGTGGGTTGCCGCAGGAATATTACATGTTTAACACGGGTGGCATAGGAGCTGACAAGAATGAAGAAGCAACCGGGCCTCTTTACAAAAAAATTGACAGAGACCTGACCCTCCTTTTGCAGGAAGCAGTTTTAAGAAAGGCTGTTAAGTTTGAGAAAGATGATATTCTGGGAGTGGATGTTGCAGTTGCGGTCGTTGATGCGGAGGGTAATGAAGTTATAGATCTTAGAGAGACCTGGCTGCCTAAGTCCATATATGGAGAGGAAGAATATAAGGAGAGAGTTCAGAGTTTAAAGCATAAAAGGTTTTATGGAGATGATCAATCTGATAAAGCAGGGATATTGAGATATACAAAGGTCAATAAAGAGATATTCGATTTGGCCGAAATACCAGCCCCTATGAACGAACGAGAAGTCTCTTGGCTAGTATCTTTTTATTGCAACTTGGACGAAGCTTACGAAACAATAGATAGACTATCGGAGAATTTACCGGAAGAGGTTATAGACCAAATGGGATTCGGTAAAGTAACAGCTAAAATAAAGGAAGGCTTCAAGGGTGGTTTGTCTCTAACGTCAGAGGCACAGATCAAATTACAATTACTAGGTATCATTTAAGGTAACTATTAAGCCGGAGTAGTGTTTTATTTTGTAGTTGTCTATTGGTGGGGTTTGATATATCCTATTACGGATTGAAAAGCGTGAGGTTTAAGTCTAGTAGACCTTAATCCGCTTGTATAAGAAAGGTGGCTGGTTATATGCCTGCCATTGGAGTTGTTGCCTCTAGTGAATTTGAGGCAAATAGATATGTGGAAGCCATGGTAAAACGGGGTATAGAAAAGAATGTCCTCTTGCCTCTTCCGGCAAGTAGAGTCACTGACACTATAGCTACAGTAGATGGCCTCCTTTTCTCTGGAGGACCAGATATAAGCCCTGAGAAGTATGGGGGACAAATAGACCCCGATGCTGGGCTACAGTTAAACTCTCAACTAGACGAATGGGAACTTCCTCTTTTGCGATCCGCCCTGGAACTAGATATGCCTGTATTGGGTATATGTCGAGGAATGCAATTAATCAACGTGTGCTTCGGTGGGTCTTTAATTCAAGACATTGACGGACACGATCTTGATGATGAAGATCGTAAAAGCAGTAAAAGCTATCACCAAGTTTACATTTCACCAGGTAGTAAAGTGGCTGGCATTTTGGGGTCTGGTGGATTTGTAAGAGTCAATAGTTTACACCATCAAGGGCTGAAAGAACCTCAAAAAGCCACATCTCTGATGGCTTCAGTTTACTCATTGGCAGACGGTATCATTGAAGCAGTGGAAAGCCCGTATCATGATTGCGTAATAGGCGTTCAGTGGCACAATGAATGTGAAAGAGAACTCCCTAAGAGTTTTGGGCGATTGTTTGACGGCTTAATAGAACGATCTCGAGTGTATTCACAAAAACGAGGTTGAATCTTGAATAATATAACATCGAGAAAGGCACTCTGTTAATCGATAAAGAGAGGGATGCAAATGGCGACAAGTTCAGAATCAGAGAATATAAAAACTATATCCATTGAACAGGAAATGCGGAGTTCTTACTTGGATTATGCCATGAGCGTAATAGTATCCCGTGCACTTCCAGACGTCAGGGATGGACTCAAACCGGTTCAAAGACGGATTCTTTATGCGATGGACGAGTTGGGCATGAGGCCAAATTCCTCCTACAAAAAAAGCGCCAGATTGGTAGGCGAGGTTTTGGGCAAATATCATCCTCATGGAGACACCTCGGTTTATGACGCCATGGTCCGTATGGCCCAGGACTTTTCAATGAGATATCAATTGGTAGATGGTCAAGGCAATTTCGGCAGCATAGACGACGACCCTCCAGCAGCAATGAGGTATACAGAGGCCAGAATGGCGTCTATAGCACAAGATATGATGACAGATATCGATAGAGATACGGTGGATTTCAGCGCGAACTTTGACGACACTTTAAAGGAGCCACAGGTTCTACCGGCATTGCTGCCTAACTTATTAGTTAATGGAGCGTCTGGGATAGCTGTTGGCATGGCAACCAACATACCTCCTCATAATCTTAAAGAAGTTTGTGATGCAACGGTTCATTTGATAGACCATCCAGAAGCAAATGTCGAAGATCTTATGAAATACGTTAAGGGTCCAGATTTCCCTACAGGGGGAATTATCATGGGCAGAGAAGGCATAATTAACGCCTACTCAACTGGTCGCGGGAGAGTGGTTGTTAGAGCTAAGGCCGTTATAGAAGAAGGCGAGAGAAGGTCGGATCGCACCCAGATAATTGTTACAGAGCTACCTTATCAAGTAAACAAAGCTGCATTGGTAGAGAAAATAGCCCAACTTTCTAAAGATAAGAAAATAGACGGAATTAGTGAGGTGAGAGACGAATCAGACCGTAAAGGACTAAGAGTAGTCGTTGATTTGAGAAGAGATGCTCAACCCAGAGTTGTTCTCAATAATTTATATAAACACACGTCACTCCAGTCTTCTTTTTCTGTTAACACACTTGCTTTGGTAGAAGGTCAGCCTCAAGTATTGCCTCTAAAGAGATTAATCAGACATTACATAGATTTTCGCCGTCAAATAATAACTCGCAGGGCCGAATTCGAGTTAAAGAAGGCACAGGAAAGAGCTCATATACTTGAAGGATTGATATCTGCTATACAGAATTTAGATCAGGTTATTATATTGATAAGGCAATCAGCTGACGCGGAAACCGCTAGGTCAAGCCTTATGGAATGGTTTACTTTGACTCAGATACAAGCCCAAGCAATCTTGGACATGCAATTGAGGCGCATAGCAGCCTTGGAACGAGAAAGGATAGAAGAAGAGTTCAAAGAATTACGAAAGTCGATAGCCGAGTTAGAGGATTTGCTTGGTGACCCACAGAAAATATTAGACGAAGTAAAAACTGAAACAAAAAAACTGAAAAAAGACCATGGCGACAATAGAAGAAGCGAACTGCTTGACGAGGAACCAGAGGCAGTTACTCGAGAAGACCTAATACCTCACCAGGAAATGGTTATAACCATAACAGAACGTGGATACGTGAAGTCTATGCCCTTAGACACCTATAAAGCTCAGCATAGAGGTGGTAGAGGTGTATCCGGCATGGCCACAAGGGAAGCTGATACATTGCAACATTTGATTGTTGCGGATACACACGATAATCTTCTTTTCTTTACTAATACGGGTCGAGTTTATTCTATGAGATGCTTTGAAATACCTGTGGACGTTTCCCGAACAACCAGAGGTATTCCTTTGGTAAATATGCTTTCTGTTTCACAAGGGGAATTGGCTAATGCTATTTTAGCCACCTCGAAAGACAGGGAAGAGAGCGAATATATATTATTGGCTACAAAAAAAGGGGAAATAAAGAGGATGCATTTTTCTTCTGTGGCCCAGATCCGAAGTAATGGTAAGCTGGCGATGAATTTGGAAGAAGGAGATGAACTGGTTTCTGTCAGGAGGGCGTCAGAAGAGGATGACGTAGTTATGGTGACAGAAATGGGTATGGCTGCCAGATTCCCTGTTTTGGAGCTAAGACAAAGAAGCCGTTTGGCTGGGGGGGTTCGGGGTATCAAGCTAGAAGTAGAAGACAGAGTTGTTTCCATGGATATAGTAACACCTGGGGCTAAACTCTTTGTCGTAAGCAGGAAAGGGTTTGGTAAATTGACAGACATTGATCTGTACAGGAGAACCCGTCGAGGGGCTAAGGGTGTTAAGACCCTGAAAATCACTGATAAAACTGGACCAGTGGCCGCAGCTCATTTGGTTATAGACGCACCTGAAGTTATGATAATAACCGAACAAGGTATTATAGAAAGGCTAAAAATGTCTGAGGTACCGACCAAAGGACGTATTACCCAAGGAGTATGGATAATGCGAGACAAAGGGGAGCAAGATATGACAGTAGCCACTATAACAAGCATAAAATTAGATGCGAACCCTTCTACATAAAAACGAAAAGTTATGGGTTAGTTTCTTGTTCGGATATATCTAAATAGTAATGGATGGAGTTCTGAGACGATAGTCAGGGCAGCGTTCATTACTTGTCTAAGAGTGAAATGTGCTTGAGGGCTCGTTCTTAGTTTAAACAAGTGATAGCATTCCCTAAGATTTATTTTAGTCATTACTCTGCGTAGATGTGCATGTGTTACGACGTATTCGGCCACTCTGGGTAGATCAGGGGCTATTTGATGAAATGTTTTGTAAGATGCATCCATAGCGGATATGAAATCTTGTTCTTGTCCTGACTCCTTTATAAGGTCAGGCACTATGTACCCTAAATCAACTGTAAGTGGTTGTGGTATGTAAGTTTGCATACGGTGTCTTTTAAATTCTCTGTAAGCTCCGTAATCCATTATCAAATCGAACGTGTAATCAATGTTTTCAAGTTGGCGTACTGGCACATCATGAGGCCCAAGATCTTTAAGGGCTTTATCAATAATAGCTTCTTTGTCTGAGTCTGATAAAGTTTTGGAAAAATCCAACAAATCGTTATATGGTTTGTTGGATTTTTCATATAGTAACGAGGCAATCAGTTTTGTTTCTGCATCAGGATCGTAGTGAACAAGCCGAGCAGAACAATCCGCCGAACCAATTCCGGTTTCTCCAGAGGGTTTATAGTTGCCAGTGTTTTTGGATAGGACCAAGTAATTATTTCGGTCTGCGTATTTTATCAAAGTAGGAGTTATGGATTGCCCTTGATCCTTCAAAATTTGGCCTATTTCGTTTTCCTCTGATAAATCTGATGACAATAATTTTCGTATTGCATGTTCCCATGATCTGGCATTCATGGTGACGCCCACATTTGTCAACGTGGCCGAGGGCAAAATGAATCTACAAACGTCAATGGCAATCCTTCTCAATCGGAGTTCATATGATGACTGTCGCTCCCCTTCTCGGATAGGATTTGTATCCTTTAAATAATTTAGTGCTTTTTCAAGGCTTTGTTTATATGAATCGAATAGAAAATCACAGCATTCTGTATAAATCGAGAGGCTCGGATGGCTTGTTAGTTCTTTAGGGATATGGTAAAAACCTTGGTCTATTAGTTGGTATCGTGAGGATTTTTCTGTGTAGGATGTTAATCTATTATCTTCTAACATGTCACAGGCTAGCCTAGATATGTTTTCTACCGCCATGTGAAGTACTGCGTGTTCTGCAACAGATGAGTGGCCATAATTCAAAACCCAACGTTCATGGAAGTCAGCCGCTTTTTCTTCTGTAACTAACTGAGCTATTTCGTCAAAAGGCTTAGGATTACGAGAAGTCATTGCAAAAACAACCGCTAATTGCTCTTCCGTTAACTCTTTAGGATCTAAAGGATATATGCGTCTAGATGAATCCATTGGCCTCTCTTTTCACTCTGATAATACACCAGCAAGTATGTGGTGTGAAGTAAGAAATAAACATACCAACGGCATTTAGGGTTTAAGAGAAGATAGCACTAGATGCTGACTGGATAATTCTCACTAAAGGGCTAGGAAATATACCTAATATCACTATACTCAGGGTGAGCACCCAAAGTAAACTTCGGTTAAGGACAGAGATGTTTATTTGAGAGTCATTTGTTGGTGCAACCATATACATTTGCTTGAGTACTATCAGGTAGTAATAAAGAGATATCACGCTGGCAGAGATGGCCACGCCAACTAGCCACAGCAATCCCGCATTAGCTACCACTGTGAATAAATAGAATTTTGTTGTGAAACCGACAAAAAATGGCAACCCGGCTAAAGATAACAAGGAAACGCTGAGAGCCATTGCAAGGAACGGGGATTTATCTGCCAGGCCTGCGTAGTCTTCAATGTCTTCTTTGCGGCTAGAGTTATAAAAAATTATCACACATAAAAATGCGGCTAAATTGGTTACACCATAACCCGCTAGGTGTAGTATTATCCCGTTTGTGCTCATGTAGCTCAAAGTGGCAACACCCATTAGAAGATATCCAACTTGACCAATACTCGAGTAAGCCAACATACGTTTTATATTATGTTGAGCTAGGGCCACCAAGTTTCCGAAGGTCATGGTTAAAGCAGAAAGAATTATTACAATGATTTGCCAGTCATCCATTGCAGGCATAAGAGCCTGTGCAAAAAGACGTATTATTAATGCAAACCCTGCCGCTTTGGAGCCTACAGCCAAGTAAGCTGTTATTGGAGTTGGGGCGCCTTCATATATGTCAGGGGCCCACATGTGGAAAGGAACGGCAGCTATCTTGAAAGCCAGCCCTGCTATAATCATCACTAAGCCGATCAACACGCCAGAATCCAAAGACGAGGATTCACTTAATGCCAAATGAATACCTTGAAATTGAGTGGTACCGAGAACTCCATAGATTTGGCTTATACCGAAAAGCAGTATCGCTGAAGCTAGTCCACCCAGAAGAATATACTTAACCCCTGCTTCGCTAGGTTTAAATCCGTTACTACCATATGAAACGAGGACATATAAGCTGAAACTCAGTAATTCGAGAGAGATATAAGCTGTCAATAACTCTCCAGATGCTGACATCAAAACCATACCGAGTATCGATAGTAATAATATCCCGTAATATTCGCCAGGGTGGCTCAGGTGCTCTTTTATATAATCATGGGAAGATAAAATTACCAGTATGCCCAGAATGATAAAGAAACCTTTGAACAACAAAGAGAAATCATCTATCAAGAACAATCCGTTATACAATGACTCCTGTTTTCCATATAAATATGATATTGAAACCAGTAAGACTATAATTAATCCTAAAATACTCGCAGGAGTCAAAATCCATTTTTTTGTGGATGGTGTAACAAGATCAATAGCTAGGACGGCAAATGCTACTGCGGCAAGTGTCAGTTCTGGTAAGAAGAGAAGAAAGTTCATGTCAGATTCTTAACTCCTTCTAAAATAGGTATTAATCCACTATCAATCATGTCCATCCATGGTTTGGGATATAGTCCTACTATCAACAAGAAGGCCACTAAAATAGAGGAAGAAACAAATTCCGTTCTATTTAAATCGGTAAGGTTGGTCCATCTGGTATCAAGGGGACCGAAAAACACTTTGGCGAGTAACCGTAGTATATATACTGCAGTTATTCCTGCTCCGATTATGGCTAGAATACCAAATATAGGAGGGTAGCTGCTAAACACTCCTATGAAAACCATTAGTTCTGCAATAAACCCACTTAATCCTGGCAGGCCCAGTGAAGCAAGGCCTGCTACAGCGAAAAATGCTGATGTGACACCCATTCGTTTTCCTATGCCTTCTAAAATACCAATATCTCGAACGTGGCTTCTCTGATATATTGCTCCAACCAAGGCGAAAAAGAGTGCTGTCATTATCCCATGGGAAAACATTTGCAAGATGGCACCACCCATACCAATAGCGTTAAGGGTAGCTATGCCCATTAGCACGTAACCCATGTGGCTTACACTGGAGTATCCTATAACATATTTCAAGTCCCTTTGGCCCATGGCGGATATAGCACCATATACTACGTTTATAGTGCCCAATACCATAAGTAACCACATCCATTCTTGGGCGCCTTCTGGCAATATATCAATACCAACTCTTATAATGCCGTATGCTCCCAATTTCATTAATACTCCGGCATGTAACATACTAACTGACGTGGGGGCTGCAACATGCCCGTCTGGAGACCAAGTATGGAAAGGCCAGAGGCCTGCCAATATTCCAAACCCCACCATAAACATCGGGAAGAAGACTATTTGGAAGTTTCTGCTAAAAGTTGCCTCTCCGATTGTTAGAAGCGAGAAAGTCCCAGAAGAACTTTCTACGTAAACCGCCAAGAGTGCTATCCAAACGAGGATACTTCCAGCTACTAGGACTATCATAAGTTTCATGGCACCGTATTCTTTGGGCCTAAGGAAAGAACCGAAATCGGAACTACTGCCCCAAACACCAATCAGTAGATACATTGGCATCACGGCAAGTTCATAAAAGAAGAAGAAAAAGAACAGGTCTAAGGCAACGAACACGCCGAAAACCCCGGCAACCAGTAAGAAGAACAAGATGAAGAATTCTTTTACTCTTTCCTCCACACTCCAAGAAATCAAAACTCCGGTAAACGTTACAATGCCAGTGAGCAAGATCATAGGAACGGATATTCCATCTACCCCAAAAGAAAGGGATATACCGATTGAGTTGAGCCAAGGAGTATCTTGGACAAATTGAAAGCCTCCTAAGGTGTAATCATAGTTAAGGAACAAATAACCAGAAAGGATAAGGAGGATGAAAGATATTATTGCAGACAGGACTCGTATATCCCGGACTCTGTCTTTTGGAAAAAATACTAACAACAATCCCCAGATGAAAGGGATTCCTATTAGAGATGCAAGTAAATTAGCACTCATATTATATTTTGCGTCCTGTTAAAATGGTTAATATAGACATTCACATTCTCAAATAGATGGAACTACAAACCACCAGAATAGACCAATACTTACTAAGCCTAAAGCCATACCAAGAGCGTAGTTATAAACTTTTCCTGTTTCCAGGTATCTTAACCTCCAACCAGAAAGAAAAACCGATCTTCCTGTGCCATTAACTGCAGCGTCATTTATCACAATCCTGTCAAAAGCAGCTAGGAATCTAGCAAAAGCCAGAGCTACGGTGTCTATTAGTTTTTGATAAAATTCATCTATGTAATATTTGTTTTCCAGTAGGTTATGCAGCCGGGAAAACTTTTGTGATATTAGAGAGGCAGAGTAAATACCTCTGTAATAAATCATCCATCCTAAAACAAATCCACCGATACCAACAAATAATGAGAGTGTTACGACCAAAATGTTGATGTGGTAGTGGTGAGGTTTATCAAAAAAGAGCCAGTCTCCAATGCCAGAATAGCCTGCAAACCCTGGTCCAATAAGGCCTGCAAATATGGACAAGAATGCCAATAATATCAGAGGCACTGTCATAACTAAAGGAGATTCGTGGGCATGTTCATTCTCAGTTTTTAGTGGGCCAAGCACTACCAAGAAAAACAGCCTAGCCATATACAGAGAGCTCAGTAATGCCGCTATGACGGTTAACGAAAAGAACAATAGATTTCCGTTGTCCAAAATAGCAACTAAAATCTCGTCCTTACTGAAAAACCCGCTGAGTGGCGGTATCCCAGCCAAGGCGAATAACCCGATGCTAAATACTACAGAAGTTACTGGCATTCGACGCCACAATCCTCCCATTTGCCTTATATCTCTCACGTCGTTTGTTCCGTGAGCGATACTGCCCGCACATAAGAAAAGCAGTGCCTTTGCAAAAGCGTGAGTTATCAAGTGAAATAAAGCTGCTGTATACCCGAAGGAGCCGAGAGTTAACATCATGAATCCTAAGTGGCTAATTGTTGAATAAGCCAATACACGCTTAAGATCTGTCATTACCAAGGCGATGCCAGCTGTAAGGAGAGCCGTGGTGAGACCAACCGTGGATATTATGAACATAGTCGATTCTGTGGTTGTGAAAATAGGAAATAACCTTGCAACCAAAAACACCCCGGCCACCACCATGGTAGCCGCATGGATAAGAGCGCTTACAGGAGTGGGTCCTTCCATTGCGTCAGGTAGCCAGACGTGCAGTGGGAATTGAGCTGATTTACCCATAGCTCCTAAGAATATCAAGAGAAGAGAAGAGGTAAGAATAGTTGAATCAACACCACCATTTGACACTGCATGGAATATATCGAGGATATTGAATGTCCCTGTGGCTTTATACAAGAGTAGGATGCCAATAAGCAGACCTATGTCGCCTATGCGGGTCGTTACAAAAGCTTTTTTAGCAGCTTCTGCAGCAGACCGTTTTTCATACCAAAATCCTATTAGTAGGTAAGAGCAAACTCCTACGAGCTCCCAAGCCATGTAAAGCAGCAGCAAATTATCTGAAAGCACGAGCATTAACATAGACGCGGCAAAAAGTGAGTGAACTGCAAAGTACCAGCCGAAAGAACCGTCTCCTTTCATGTATCCTATGGAGAAAACTTGAACATTGGCAGCGACAAATGTTACTAATCCCAGCATAACGAGAGACAATTCATCGACTATTATTCCAAGAGTAAAAGAATGGGTACCTATATTGAACCATTCAACTGAGAATACTCCACCACCTGAAGACATAAAAGAATTCAACACATAACAAAAAATCCCGAAACTAGCCAGCATAGAGGCAATCGATATGAAGGATCCTTGTTGAGGTAAATACTTCCTGAAAAGCACCAACAAGGTGAAAGATAATACTCCAAGCGCAGGAGCTACCCACGCTATTTGCACACCCGTATTATTCAAATTTTCTGATATAGGATCCATATATTTAAAGCCGTATTACCATTTCATTAAGTCTACGTCATCGAGATCTACAGACGATCTATCTCTGAACAATCTTAGTATGATGGCCATAGCCAAACCCACTTCAGCTGCTGCTACTGTTATTATGAATATAGCTATGATTTGACCCACATCTTGAGCAGATTCAGCATAGGACGAAAATGCTACTAGATTTATATTTACGGCATTCAACATTATTTCTATGGATAAAAGCACTAGAAGGGCATTCCGTCTTGCCAGCACTCCATATAGACCTATAGAAAACATTGCCGCACTCAATATTTGAAAGTGTATTAGGCTCATTCATCTTCCTTTGGCCGGGCAATTACAATTGCACCTATGAGTGCTATGAGGAGGACAAGAGATGCTACCTCAAATGGCACAGCCCACTGCGTGAACAAGGAATTACCCAATTCAGTGAATGGTACGGAACTACGCTCTCCCACCTCTACATTACTGTTCAATATACCGGCCAGTAGGAGTCCAAAAACCAATAGGGATGTGATAACTGCAAACGGTTTTTGGGAATTGTCGGTAATGGATTTGACTTCATGGACTCGTGTGAGCATTATGAAGAACAGGATTACTATGATTACTGCCCCGCCGTATATCAAAATTTGGACTAGGGCTAGGAACTCGGCCAGAAGTAGGAGGTATATACTTGCTACTCCCATCAGTGACGTCAATAGCAAAAATGAAGCATAAATCACATTGCGAGTTACTACTACACCCAGCGCACCCACCAACGATATAGTTGCAAGTACGTAAAACACTGTTTCTGCCAAACTCAAATTATAATTGGTGGTGATTAAGCCCAACACTCCCACCATCGATATGGATATAACAGCAAGAATGTAAAATACTATGCTTGCCAAACTCAACTTGAAGCCTCCCCTTCACTTTCCTTCGCATTCGTTTTAGGTTCCCAACCAGTTTCTTCTTGGTAGTTCTTTCCCATCTCCAGCAGTCTCGTCAGGTCGGATCGGTTATCGTTACGGGCATACTTACTTAATTCATGTTCGTGACTCATTTCTATGGCATCGAAATTACAAACATCTACACATATACCACATACAATACATCTTCCAAAGTTGATTTCGAAACTGTCGACGATTTTTCTTCTTTTACTCACACCTTCAGCATGCAAAGGGTTGTCTTTCATAACCGCAGTCATACATTGTGTCGGACAATAACGAACACAAACCATGCAACCTGTACAATAAGGCTCACTGATTTGAGAATCCCACATCAATACAGGGAATCCCATATAACGGCTTTCAATAGGCTTGTGTTCTTTGGGATATTGATAGGTCACAGGCTTTCTAAGCATTGTGGAAAGAGTTACTAGGAGGCCTTTAAGATTACCCAGCATTTTTAACCTCCGATGATTCTGGTTTATAAATATGAACCGTATATTCTTTTTTAGTATTGTTCATGCGTTTACTTACCAACCAAAAAACGCTTACGAGTATGGTTACGGATATTATGCTCATTAGCCATGTTGGCCAACCATAGAACATGTAACAACCGGTCAATATTATGTTGATGAAGGATAAGGGAACCAGCATTTTCCAACCGAAAGACATTAATTGATCTATGCGCAGCCTTGGATAAGTGCCCCTGAACCAGAATATTATCAAAATAACCAAATAGGTTTTTGCAAAAAATACGAAGATTCCTACAGTAGTTATTGCGCCTCCGGACAAACCTGGTAGTAGCCATCCACCAAGGAACAGGAGAACTGTCAACGCCGCAATTGCAAATGTATTGATGTATTCCGCCAGAAAAAATATAGACCAATGTGCCCCGCTATATTCAACAAATGGCCCGCCAACAACTTCTGATTCGGCCGGATGTATATCGAACGGAGTTCTTCCAATTTCCGCTAACCCCGCAATGAAAAAAATCAATAATCCTAGTGGCTGAACCAATGCATAAACATAAGTATCTTGTTGGTTAACAATTTCTTGCAGGTTTAGGGATTGTGCTAACATGGCAACACCTAAAACAGCCATAATTAAAGGTATTTCATAACTTATCAGTTGAGCAGCGGCCCTAAACCCACCCAGGACAGCATATTTATTTGATGATGCCCATCCGGCAGCGACGAGGCCAACTATAGACAGAACCGAGAAAGCAATAATGTAGAAAAGCCCCATGTCCATGTTTCTAATTACTATGTCTCGTGAAATTGGTATGGTTACCCATATCATAAAGCTGGGAATGAAGACTGCCAGAGGGGCTATCCAATATACAATTCTATCTACCCAAGGGGACAGCAGATCTTCTTTCGCCACAAGTTTTATGGCGTCGGCAACAGGCTGTAATAAACCGTAAGGTCCGACCACCATTGGACCCATTCTCATTTGGATTCTACCTAGAAACTTTCTTTCCACCCAAACTAAAGACAGAACAACAACAGATAATCCGGTTAGAAGACCTAATATTAAGGAAATGCGCATACCTACATCTATTATTAGACTCATCTGTCTACTTCTCCCAGAACTATATCCAGAGAACCAAGAATAACTACCGCATCTGCAATGTACGTGTCTATAAGTAAATCTTTTATTGTCATTAAATTACAAAATGAAGGAGGCCTTACTTTTACTCTATATGGTTTGTCTGTTCCGTCACTGATCATATAGACTCCTATTTCCCCTCTGGGATTTTCTCCTCTTACGTAAACCTCTCCCTTGGGTGGTCTTAACAAGAATCTAGTAGGGGTTATAGTGTCTCCACCAGGCAGTTGGTCGAGCGCTTGTTCCATAATAGATATAGATTGCCTCACTTCCTCTAATCGAACATAGTATCTATCCCAGCAGTCCCCGACTTCCCCTATGGGTATCCCGAAATCAAATCTATCGTATATAGAATACGGGTGATCCTTTCGTATATCTATTGGCACACCAGAAGCCCTTAAGGACGGACCGCTGACCCCGTATTCTATTGCCATTTTAGCTGACATTGTGCCTATGTTTTTGGTTCGGGCCAAGAAGATTTCATTGAAGCTGAGTAGCTTATCGGCTTCCTCTAGTCCTTTTTTCAGTTCTACTATTAAGGATCGCATTCTTTGATTAAAATCTTCGGGCACGTCGTTTTTGATGCCGCCTATTCTGATGTAATTGTGCATCATTCGGGCTCCAGTTACAGCTTCAAAAAGGGACTGGATCTTTTCTCGATCACGGAACATATACATACTAGGTGTCATCGCTCCTACATCGAGACCGAAAGTGCCAATAAATAACAAATGACTAGCTACTCTGTTTAGCTCACACAAAATTACCCTAATGTATTCAGCTCTCTCAGGCACTTCTAGATCCATTAACTTCTCAACCGCTCTACAGAAAACCATCTCATTGTTCAAATTGCTTAAGTAGTCAAGCCTGTCGAACAGGGTTACTATTTGTACGTATATTTCGCCTTCGCAGAGTTTTTCGGATCCCCTGTGTAGATAGCC
>CAZNWQ010000002.1:0-1764 GCA_964576965.1 uncultured Dehalococcoidia bacterium | reverse complement strand
CCACGATTCTTTCTCCGTCAACCGCTAAAACCATGCGAAATACCCCATGTGTGCTGGGGTGTTGTGGTCCCATGTTTACCATCATTTGCACGGTATCTAATTTTTTATTTATGTCCTGATCTACCACTCTTTATACTCCGGCATTTCATAATTTCTTCTTCCTGGAAACCCCTCAAATCCTTCGTACAAAAGCAGGGGTGACAGGCTTGGATGGCCATTGAATAACACCCCGAATAGATCGTGGGCTTCTCTTTCATACCAATCTGCCCCCTTCCAGACGGAAGTAACAGAGTCTAGTAAAGGTTCTTCGGGAGAGACGTTTGTTTTGATCACTAGAGTGTGTTTTAAAGTGGTACTGTAAAGGTGATAAACCACTTGAAGATAATCCTCGTAATCTACTACGCAGAGTAATAGCAGATAGTCAAAAGTTGTTTCATTGTTATCTCTAAGTATTAGGCAGGTCGGCTTTAAGTCTTCCGGTGTTACGGTTGCTACCAGCAAATCAAATTCTGTGTCAATTGCAACTTCAAAATTCGACAGGGCGCTAGGAAGTATTGTCTGAAGAGCAATACTTTTGGCGTCGAGTCTATTGGGAGACTCTATAGCCTCTTCGGCCTTATCCTTTTCTGCCACGCTCTTTTGCGTCCTGCATGATCTTTTTTTGTAAGCTTAGGATGCCGTCGAGTAAGGCTTCTGGGCGTGGTGGACATCCAGGCACATACACGTCTACCGGTATAATGTGGTCAACCCCCATTACTACTGAATAAGATCTGTAATAAGGACCACCATTTGTTGCACAGCTACCCATGGCAATCACCCATTTAGGTTCAGGCATCTGTTCATACAAGATTTTTATTGGTTCGGCCATCTTTTTTACAACAGTACCAGCCACAATCATTACATCGGATTGTCTAGGGGAAGGAAAAGTCACTACACCAAATCGGTCCAAATCATGATGAGCCATATAAGTGCTTATCATCTCTATTGCACAACAAGCGAGTCCGAAAGTCATGGGCCACAGGGAGTTCTTCCTCGCTAAAGCTATAAGCTCTTCAGATTTAGCTGTGATTACTCCTGGTGCGGCCTTGTTGAGTATGCTTAAAGGTTCTTGGTTGCCGGATCCGGAATTCAGTTCCACTGTAATGCACCTTTCTTCCAGCTGTAAATTATGCCGAATAGAAGAATACCAATGAATAGAAGCATTTCGTAAAAAACGGCATCTACGGAGTTAATGAAAACGAGTGCCCATGGGAAAAGGAATACTGCCTCTACGTCGAATATTAAGAACAATATTGCAAATATATAGTACCTCATGTTCAACTGGGACCAAGTGTATGGTGAAGGAGGAATCCCGCACTCGTAAGACATATCTTTGAGGGCAGACTTCTTTTTAGGGGAAAGCAGATATGAGGCTCCGAACATGATCGCCATGCCTACGAAACCCACTATCGCCGCTATGGCTACCGTCAAATAGTTGACGGTAAAAACCTCGGGTGCCATGTGCAAACTCCCGGGCAACAGATTTCGGCCAAAAATATTGGTTTTATTAGCTAGGCCAGAGATATACTAACCAATCGCTAAGGCCACTGTCAATCTAAGTTTGTATAGAATATTGTACTTGTTATCCATTTACTATTAGGTATAGCTAGGCACTTCAATATATGGTTTATCACATTACATAATGTATAATGCATCGATCGGTTAACTGGAGAGGAGAATTAATTTGCAATACAGACAACTGGGATCGACAGGTTTACGTGTTTC
>CAZNWQ010000001.1:0-40289 GCA_964576965.1 uncultured Dehalococcoidia bacterium | reverse complement strand
GATCAGGGCGTTACTCTTGGGCCTGGGACGAAATATGGTGGGATATCAGGAGAAATTGACCAGAAAATTGTCTTCCATGAGGGCTACCATTCTTTCCAAGGAGCCCATATCGCGACTATGGATGACTATAATACACCAGAAAATGAACGAAGCGATATGAGAGGCCCGACCTGGTTTAATGAGGGTTCAGCTGAGTGGATGGGGTATGTTGGAATGTTCTCAGCGTTAGAAAATCGTAAATTAGACCTTGTAAACACGGAACTGGGTATCGACTCTAAATTTTCTTTCCAACATGAAATGTGGGTTAAGATGACTCAAGGTAAGCAGAATATGAAGGAAAATTGCCCCGGTCAGGGGATCAAAGATCTCAGTTACTCCAATGGATGTTACTCACAAGGTAATCATGTCGCCTATGCACTCGGTGCTTGGGCCGTTGCCTACCTACATGACAAGAAAGGTTCAGCCTTTAGCACGGAATTTTATGGACAACTTGACGAATTGGGTTTTGAAGGCGCATTTGCGGCGACCTTCGGAATTTCATCTGAAGAATTCTATGTTGAGTTCGATGAGTTTCTCGAATTAACTTGGTCCAAGCAAAAAGCAATTCTTCCTGATTACAATTAACACCACCGACTGACCAAATACAAATATTCGGTTTATCTCTTCTGCCACTAAAAAGGCAGAAGAGATAAGTCTACTCAAGTAACCAAGGGTATCTCCGTTTCTATCTTGAAACGAAATGTGTTTTTCAATTAAACACACCGTAATACGATTCTCGCAATTTGACACAATTTATGAGAAACCCTATTAATGTAATTCGAATTCGTGACTATATCGCTTTATATAGAAATTTGTGTGATACAATACCAGCCTTATCAGGTTATCTGATATGAGGAGGGCAATATGAGTTTAATTAAGAAACTGTATACCAGTAGTAAGCGGACTGTCATTTTGGGGTTAGGGTTCTCGGCTTTATCTGTAGTCATGCTAGGGGTAATGTCGTGTGGTGGTGGTGAAGTCGACGTGGATAAGACCCTGAAAATAGGACAAATAAATGCCTATTCAGGAAGTCTTTCATTTTTCGGAACATCCCATGGCAACGCAGCTAAACTGGCTGCCACCCATATCAAGAGAGCGGGTGGAACCGATATTACACTGATTACTCAGGATACTGAAGTTAATCCTGAGGTGGGAGTCGAGGCTGCACGTAAACTAGTAGACACGGATGGAGTAGCAGCAATCGTCGGTGCATTATCCAGTGGAGTATCTATGGCGGTTGCCAGTGCGGTCACCGTTCCTAACAATATACTTCAGATATCAGGTGCATCCACATCTCCTGCAATAACAGTGCTTGAAGATCAAGATTTTCTATTCAGAACTGTAGTTTCTGATGCTGCTCAGGGAGTGGTACTTGCCCGTCTGGCTCAAGAACTGGGCAACTCAACTGCAGCCACACTGTACTTAAACAACCCATATGGAGAAGGACTGTCTGGTCAGTTCAAAACAACATTTGAGGCTAACGGAGGAACTGTAACAGCTACAGTTGCTCATGAAGACGAGCAACCATCCTATGCCTCTGAACTAGCTAAGGCGACTGAAGGCAACCCAGACGTTTTGATCGCTATAGGATACCCTGGACAAGCCCAGGTGTACCTGCGAGAAGCTTTGGAAGGTGGATACATAGACAACTTCTTGTTTGTAGATGGTACCAAGGCTCCAGAGCTCTTTGATGCGGCAGGATGGGAAGCGTTCGACGGAATGTATGGTACAGCACCTGGTACATCCGCCAATAAAGCGGGTGACGCGTTTAAGGCTGATTATCTGACACAATTCGGAGTGGTAGCTGAACATCCATATATGGCCGAAACATACGACGCGGTAGTGTTGATTGCTCTTGCCGCAGCCAAAGCAGGAACTATAACCGATAGTGCAAAAATACGTGATGCACTAAGAGATGTTTCTAATCCTCCTGGCGAAATGATAGGACCCGGCATTGGAGGTATGAAGAGAGCTTTGACCTTAATAGAAGAGGGCAAAGACATTAACTACGAAGGTGCTGGCGGATCCCAAGACTTCGACGCTAACGGAGATGTCGCATCTACTATAGAAATATGGCAGATCAAGGATGGTGCGATTGCATCGACTGGCCGATTTGAACTGCCTTAAAGATTGATTTCGTAAACTCTTGAAAAGTATCTACCGGGATTCTATGATCCTGGTAGATACTTTTCGCGTCTCAGGGAGTATTCCTTCTGGCCTGAAAAGAATAGAAAGTACTATCAGCAAGCCGATCATGAAAAGTCGTACGTCTGGGCCAGAAATGAAACCTGGTAAGAATTGAGTTCCTGACCAAATGCCCCAGACTATAAATGCACCTAATATCGCTCCCTTATTATTCCCGCTGCCTCCAATCATCAACATTGCCCATATCACAAAAGTTGCATATAAGGGCTCGAAGGTTATAGGAGATACAAACCTAATATTATGTGCATATAAAGCCCCGCCTATTCCCATTATGGATGCTCCTAATATGAAGGCTTGTAGTTTGAATAGCAGAACGTTTTTGCCGCTGGCCTGAGCTGTTACTTCATCTTCTCTTATTGATCTAAGAACCCTTCCCCAGGGAGAATCAATAGCTCTACTTACTATGAAATATAAGAATATCAGCACTAAGGTAACTACGACCAAATACAGGTAGTTATAATTCGAAGGATCTACAGCATCTCCCAAAAATTTAGGTATGTTGTAGAGACCCCTAGATCCATTAGCTAACCATTTTTCGTTATGGAAAATAAGCCTAATGGTTTCTGCAACACCAAGAGTGGTAATGGCTAAGTAGTCTTCCCTCAGTCTTATTGTGAGAAGACCAATTAAAGCAGCCATTATCCCAGCCGTTATTGCGGCTCCTATAAGTGCTATCAAAAACCACAGATCTATTCCAGCATTAAAAGATCCCAGTCGGTTTGGAAGATCTCCTCCAAATTTGAAGTCTTCAAAAAGCGCCGGGTTTGGTGAAGAAGTGGTAAGAAGGGCGGATGTGTAAGCTCCAATAGCAAAAAATCCTGCCACGCCTATATTGAACAGTCCTGTGTATCCCCAATGCACATTAAGACCAAGTGAGAATATGGCATAAATGCCGGCTACAACAGCCCAGCCAACAACGTAATCTATTATACCAAAGATCTCCACTAATCTTTCCTACCTAATATGCCTCTAGGCCGTATTAGAAGCATAACAATTAATATGGCGAAGGAAATAGTAGGCTTATATGAAGGATTCATCCATTCTGTGGATACTTCGGCACTTACTCCCACGATCATAGCCCCAATAAAAGCACCATAAGGATTCCCGATACCTCCCAATATTACCGCCGCAAATAATGGGATCAAAAAATTCCATCCCATGATTGGAAGCAGCTGGGCCTGAAACACTGCTAGCAAAACCCCTGCTATCGCCGAAAGTCCCACTGCAATAATCCATGTCCAACGTATAACCAGATCAGTATTGATACCAGTGACCTGAGCTAATTCCATATTGTCAGAAGTCGCTCTCATAGCTTTGCCCATCTTGGTTCTGGTTAAGAAAAGGTGTAATGACAAAGTAAGTAATAAAGCTACTATGGTGATGAAAATGGCGTCAGGAGGTATACGAATATCCATAGGTAAAATAAAGAAAGGTTTGGATAATCTCGGATACTGCTCTATATCACCACCCCAAATAATTTGTACGAATCCACGCAATGCTATAGCTATACCAAGAGAGACCATAGCAACTATCACGGTGTTGGCTCGACGGTTTCTCAATCTTCTGTAAACCAGATAATCCATTGCTATCGCTACTAAACACACCAAGGCTATCGCAAAAGGAAAGGCCATGATCAGAGGATATCCGAAAGTGAACAATCCAATTCCTGTTGAATCCAATCCAATATGTAAGAAGGGCACCGTTACAATATATAGTGTTATATAGGCTGCAAGGGTCATAAAATCCCCGTGGGCCATATGGGCGAATTTGAGATTGCCATATATCAATGTCAGTCCCATTGCACCTAAGGAAATAATACTTCCCATAATTAACCCATTCACTACAAGATCTACTTTTATAACAGACAAAGCCATTAGCATAAGCATCGCAAAAGAGCCCAGCATTATTAGGTAATAAGCCTTTTTGGGTCCGCTAAATATATGGGATAGCAAATTTAACATAACTACTATTAGCCACCTAAATATAGGCGGGCAACTTTATCATCTTTCAATAAGCTTTCTCCGCTACCTTGTAACTGATTTTCTCCTGCTGCCAGAACATACCCTCTCTTGGAGATTCTTAATGCCTCACGGGCGTTTTGTTCAATAAGCATAATCGCTATACCAGATGCGTTTATTGCCAATATTTTTTCGAAGACAGATTCAATCATTAAAGGAGCCAAGCCTGCAGTTGGCTCATCCAAAAGTAGCAGCACGGGGTCCAGCATCAGGGCCCGTCCCAAAGCTAACATTTGGCGTTGCCCTCCAGACAGTCGCCCGGCAATATCTTTTTCTCGTCCTCGAAGATCCGGAAAGAGATCTAGAATTTCATCAATACGGTAACGCCAATCATCTTTGCGGATAAATGCACCCATCTCCAAATTCTCTTTGATAGTTAAATTAGGGAACACATTCGCTGTTTGAGGAACATATGAAAGCCCACTACCGACTATCTTCTCGGGTGATGTTGAAAGTATACTCAGACCATTGAATATAATCTGACCTTCTGTCGGTGGAACAATGCCTACAACTGTTTTCATAAGGGTAGATTTGCCAGAACCATTGGGTCCAATCACCGTCACAATTTCTCCGCGGTCGATGTTCACCGAAACCCCATGTAAAATCTCGGTATCGCCATATCCTGCTACTATATTGGAAACCTCAAGCAGACTCATGATGTGTATACCCCAAGTAAGCGTCTAAGACTTTAGGATCGTTTCTAACTGACTCCGGAGCACCCTCTGCAATGATAGAACCGTTACCCATAACTATTATGGGGTCACAAAGTTTCATTACAAGATTCATGTCATGCTCTATCACAAGGAAGGTTAGCCCGAAATCAGAAACGGCTTCCAAAATACGTTTGGCAAGTTCGTTCATGAGAGTATTGTTAACTCCTGCTGCGGGTTCATCTAGGAGGACCAGTCTAGATTTGGACATAAAAACCCGTGACAATTCAAGTAATTTTTTCTGTCCTGTAGATAGATTGCCTGCATATTCATCTCTAAGATGGAATAGGTTGGTATATTTCAATATATCGAGAGCTTGTTGCCGAATTTCTTTCTCTTGAGAGTTTACCTTCCAAGGCAACAGCCATGTTTTCCATATATTTTCACCGATTTGATCAGTTGGTACTACCAAAAGATTTTCTAAGACTGTCATCCTGGATAATTCTCTTGGAATCTGAAATGTCCTTGCTATACCTCTTTTGAATACCTGATGTGCTGGCAAACCATCAATTCTATTTCCTTCAAACATTATCTGCCCGCTGGTACAGGGTAAGAATCCGGTAACTAGGTTAAATAAAGTGGTTTTCCCTGCACCATTAGGGCCTATGAGACCAGTTACCGTGCCGGGCATCAATGTAAACGAAGCTCCGTCTACGGCTCGAACTCCATTAAAATCCTTGACTACGTCAACTAGCTGGAGGGAATCTGTGGCATTTCCATTATGATCATAAACCATGTGCTAAATACCTTATCCCATAACTTTCACGGGATTATGTTACCTCAGTTCCTACAAATTTTAACATTGTTATCAAAATCATCATAAACCTAGAACCATCATAATTAATAGGTACAACGAAATCAAAATAAGCATGGCTCCACTGAACTTTTTGACAGCTTGTCCTCGTAGTCTGAAGTTATTACTAAATTTATTTGAAGTTAATATTAAGACCACGAAAACATACCAGCCTGCATCTATCAGCGCCGCAGTAATACCCATTATTACTACGTCGATGCGAGTTGATTCCAGAAAAACAAAATGACTGAATATAACGAGAAAAAACAATGCTACCTTTGGATTAAGCAGAGATATTAAGAAACCTTCAGTGGCGCCGCGAATTAAAACCACAGAATCTGATTTAGGCTTTCCTGTTGTTACTGACACCAAATCATTATCATCAGTAATTGTGCGCATCCCTATGTATGCAAGAAGAAAGATACCTGCAATCTGCAACAATAGGAGTCCAGTTTTTTGATCTCCTATCAGTTCTGTTATTCCTATCGCGGTTAAAAGAGCCCACCAACCAATACCAGTGGCGTGGCCCAAGCTAGTTGCAATACCAAATACTCTTCCTCTGGACACGGTATTGCTAATAACTAGTGCGAGGCTAGGCCCAGGAGACATAGCTCCCAGCAAACAAATTATGGCCAACTGAAACCAAGAAGTAATATCCATACTGTCCTAAGGTTGATTAACAACCTGCCATTATTGACAGCGTAATTCTAACCATCTTTTAATTTATCTTCAAACCCTATGTTAAAATCAAAATCACAGTCCGAGTTTGCAACCATCTTTTCTCTCAGTCCGAGTGAATAGAATCAAGATGTCGATATAATTGTTTTAAATACTGGAGGTTTATATTGAGGAGTTACGCTGAATATCTAGAATGCACTAACTGTCATAAAGAATACGATTACATTAATCCGTATAGAACATGTCAAGAATGTGGAAAAGTTCTTTATGTTAAATATGACATGGAAAAAGCAAGGAGAAACTTTGACAGGAACAGTTTAACTGGAAGAGTAAGCTCCATGTGGCGTTATTATGAAATGATGCCAATAAAAGACGAATCCAACATTGTAAGCCTAGGAGAAGGCATGACCCCTCTTTTGAAGGCGGATAATTTAGCCAAGGCTTTAAATTGCTCTGACATTTACATTAAAGATGAGGGGTGTAATCCAACTGGTTCATTTAAAGCTAGGGGACTATCAGCAGCAGTGTCACGGGCTAAAGAACTGGGAGTTACAAAGCTGACTATGCCTTCTGCTGGTAATGCTGGCGGAGCCCTTTCTTTGTATTGTGCCAGAGGGAATTTAGAAGCAAATGTTTTCATGCCAAAAGATGCTCCTATGGCCAACAAAAGAGAAAGTTCCGATGCCGGTGCTAAATTAACATTAATAGATGGACTAATATCCGATGCTGGAAAGATTTCTAGAGAACAGGCACAAGAAAAAGGATTATTCGACGTTTCCACACTACAGGAACCATACAGAGCTGAAGGAAAGAAAACCATGGGGTATGAGATAGCAGAACAATTACACTGGGACACCCCAGACGTTATAATTTATCCCACAGGAGGAGGAACAGGATTAATCGGAATTTGGAAAGCTTTCCAAGAAATGCAAGAGTTGGGTTGGATAGATAAACCCAAAACCAGAATGATTGCCGTTCAATCCGAAGGCTGTGCTCCTATAGTAAAAGCCTATGAATCCGGTGCTTTGAACGCTGAGATGTGGAATGATGCCAAAACGTTTGCAGCCGGCATAAGAGTGCCTTCAGCAATCGGAGACTATTTAATACTTGAAACGATCCGAGAAAGCTCCGGTACCGCCGTAACGGTTACTGATATGGAGATGGTGGAGTGTATTTCAATGATGGCTTCTCATGAGGGAATATACCCAGCCCCTGAAGGAGCTGCGACCTTAGCTGCGCTCAAATCACTTCTGGCCGCTAACAAAGTAAAACCAGAAGAGAAAATCGTTCTTATGAATACCGGCAATGCTTACAAATATCTCGACATGTGGAACTAAATACGTCGTGTAATTAGTCAGGTAATTTGTTATAGTTGATCATGTCGCATTTCACTGAATTTAGTGGAGGTTTACGATGAAATTAGGCCTGTTCATGATGCCATTACACCCACCTGGTAGAATCCTTGCAGAAAGTTACGACGAGGATTTAGGATTGATAAAACACGCAGATCAAGTTGGGTTTAGTGAGGTATGGGTTGGTGAACACATGTTGTTACCATGGGAAAATATGCCCGATCCTCAATTATTTATTGCCCGTGCCTTAGGGGAAACTGAACAGATTGTATTTGGAACAGGGGTTGTGTTACTCCACATGCATAACCCTGTACATGTTGCACATCGTATAGCAATGTTAGACCATCTTGCTAAAGGAAGATTGATGTTCGGGATAGGATCAGGTGGATCTCCAAGTGACACTGAAGTATTAGCGATAGAAGGTGAACCTCCTGTCCAGAGAGAACGCATGACGGAAGCTATAGATCTAATATTACGCCTGTGGAAAGAAGGTCCTTTTGACCACGACGGGGTTTACTTCAAAATGCGAAAGCCTAAGGATAGATCTGAGATGACGGTTGGCTTTCACGTACGACCTTTTCAAGACCCACATCCACCAATAGCGGTTGCCGGTACCAGTGCACGATCATCTACCTTGGAACTAGCAGGGGAAAGAGGCTGGATTCCTCTGAGCGCAAGCGTAGTACATGAATCACAATTAGCCACCAATTGGGAGTCCATTGAAACTGGAGGGAACCGCTCTGGAGTCAAACCCGACAAAGCTAACTGGAGACTAGCAAGACAAATATATGTTGCTGAGACTACTGAAAAAGCTAGGGCGGAAGCATTGAATGGTGCGATGGCTCGGGACTTCACTGAATATTGGAGAAAATTGTTCGGGAATAGAATGGAAGTGTTTAAGCATGACACTGCTATGAGAGACGAAGATGTCACTCCCCAATATCTCTTAGACAATTACTGGATAGTAGGCGACCCGGATCATTGTATACAGGAAATCAGGAGTTTACATGAAAAGGCAGGCGGTTTCGGAACTCTTTTGGTCCAAACAGATGACTGGGGTAATGGCAACAAACAATTCCATAATTCTCTAGATCTATTGGGTAAGGAAGTGTTACCAGCGATCAAAGATCTGTAAACCTCTAGATTGCACGGCCCCAGAATATTGAACAGACCTTAATTTCTGTGGCTGATAGTACAGGTTAACCGCTCTTTGCTCAGGAACTTTCAATGTGAAAAGCATTCTAATCAGAACGAATCGTTATTGGAGACAGTGATGCTCGGTTTTACAGAACTAATGGGACTAATCTTGATTTGCTTCCTGGTATATTCCTTTATTGATACATTCTTGTGGTTCAATAGTGATAAGGAGTATTCACACTATGAAATGTCTGACCCGATGCCTTCTAGACTTAAATGGGGTTTACCTATATCTTTCGCTCTAGGAATACTGTACTTCATAAGTATGTTTTTCTAATGACATCGAAGTATAAGTAAAACTTGTTTGCCCCTTTCACAACTATTCTCCGGTCTCTGATATATTTATGTTAAACATCACCAGCCGTTCCCCTGCTGATCCACCCATATAATCATGTGTTCCTGTGAAAACTTCTGGTATGTCATCATTATTTATGTCTACGACCTCTAGAGTTACTAGCATAGGCACATCCAAATCTACATTGTGACTAGTGAAATTTTCTTCCCCGTCGTTTTCGAGCCAGATCATGGCCTGCCTTTCAAATTCCGGCCAGTATCTTTCCATTTGCAAACCTACAAGAACCAAATCCAAATCTGAATCATGATCTAAATCTGCTGGGCGCACCGAGTAAGCTCCCCAATGACGAGTTATCTCATGGTGTTTATCAAATTGACCCCGGCCATTATTTTCAAACCAAGAAACTCCGTAATAATCATATGGATCTATCTTCTCAGGCAAATCAAAGTCGTGTATATCACCGTTTGTCATAAGGATATCTGTATCACCATCTCTATCCAAATCAGATAACTGAATACCAGACATTCCATAGTAAGTATCTGAAGCTTTGAATATAACTTCCTTCTCGAAATTACCATATCCATCATTACGGAATATTATTATCTCTTCGGAATCTTGTGAGAGGGCTACCGCTATATCTACATCTCCGTCAGAATCTGGATCAAATGGAAAAGCATGTATTGCACCTGGTCTTGAGTCGAGTAAGTGTTCTTCAAAAACAAAATTGTCTTTCTGTTCAAGCCATATAATCTTACCTTCTTCATTGCCGAATACACATACGGATATATCCATATCGCCGTCTGAATCCAGATCGGATCCTTCTGCGCATGCCACTCTCCCCACCCCATCTAATACAGTGACAGGTTCGAAGTTAAAATTACCGTCATTACGCAATACTACTACGCTGCCAGACTTATCGTTAGATGGTAAAAGTATGCCTATATCTGCAATTAAAATATCCTTGTCTAGGTCCCCATCAATATCTACAGCTTGAGCTCTAACAGGTTCGTTGAGTCCGTCCGTAAAAGTCATGTGCTCTTCCATATTACGAAGCCAAACAACTTTACTAGCAAGGGGTTCACTTACCAAAAGCTGAGTACTGCCGTCCCCCAAAACATCCCCAACAAGTATACTGGATGTAGAATGAGGGGCACCTCCATGAAGAAGAATTTCATACGGTATTCCAGTTTCATCTATTGCAATAGGTTCCATGGAGTAAGCTTCGATTTCCGTCGAAGCAATTTCAACTGAAGGCAACTCAGATTCCTTAGGCTCAACCTTATTGGCACATCCGAAAAGCGCTAAGAGTAGTGTTGTCGCTACAATAATTACGATTCTATGTAGATTCATAAGTAACATCGTACCCTTAATTAGAAACGGAATGCCTGTAAGTCTGACTATATACCTATAACTAGAACTCTATTTTCTATTGCCTTCAATTGATATGTTTGGCAACCAATGTAAGAATCCCGGTAGATACCAGGCTCTATCCCCCAAGATTTTCATAACACTGGGTACCAGAATTGATCTAACTACAGTTGCGTCAATCAAAACAGCAGCACCTAATCCGAAGCCCATAGATTGAAAAAATGCTATTTCTCCAAGAGCAAATCCACCGAAAACCGCTACCATTATCAGAGCCGCTCCAGTAATAATGCTGGCGGTTCTCCTTAAACCAAAGGCGACAGATTCATCCGAACTCCCTGATTCATCAAAATGCTCTTTTATTCTACTCAACATAAAAACGTGATAGTCCATAGACAAACCAAATAAAATGCTAAACATAAATAATGGCAACCAAAATTCCAACTGATCTACTTGTTCAAATCCAAAGATATTAATCATGAATCCCTTTTGGAAAACAAGCACTAGTAATCCGTAGGATGCCCCAACAGACAAAAGATTCATAATTATAGAAGCTATAGAAATCGTTATAGACCTAAAAGCAAAAAGCAAAAGTATCAAACTAAGACTCAATACTAAACCCACCACTATAGGAAAGTATTCGTCAGTCATTTCAACAGAATCAACAACTTCCGCAGATGAACCCCCGACATAGATCGTGTAATCTGAAACAGGAACATCCGAGAATGCAGAAGGTATTAAATCGTGTCGTAAGGTTCTTATTGAATCTAATGCTACTTGATTCTGAGGATCACCTGGAATCCTTGATGTTAATTCGGCATAATTGACAGACGGTTCTATTACCAACTCAGGCGAAAGAAATCCATCATTTTCCTCTAATTGAACCTCTAGGTCTGCAATTGCATCTTTAACTTTTTGCGAACTAACATCCGCAGATATAACAATGTTTGCTGGAGCATCAGAACCGAATCCAAATTTTTCATCCAGTAATTCAAATCCTACTTTGACTGGCTCATTATCAGGAAGAACAGATATTCCGCTAGTTCCTTTTTCTAAGTCAAAATAAGAGTACGAAAGTATTAACAAAAAAGCTGAGGCCAAAATCATACTACCGTATGGCCTTTTCATTACCTGAATAGTTATTGAATTCCAAAACCCACCTTCCAAACTGCTCGATTCCTTACTTGGAGACAAAAAGGCAGGAGTTAACCCGGTTTTCCTTAATAAAGATATCAGTATCAATAACAACATCACTAATCCCGAAACCAATAGTAGCTTTGGACCCAATTCTTGGGTGAATGCAACGAATAAAAATCCCAACAAATACAAGGAAACTGTGGTGATCTTGGGAACGTGAAAACTGTTTATTTTATCTCCCAACATACCGATCAATGCTGGCAGTAAAGTAATACCAGCTAAGACAGCCACGAAAACCACTAATATAGCTCCAACACCAAATGCCTGAAATGTCTTTTCAGGTATAATAAACATACCAGTAAGGGCTAATACTACAGTCAGTCCACTAAACATAACAGCTCTACCCGCGGTGCTGCCAGTAACAACTATCGCGTCTAATTGTTCTAATCCATTCTGCCGTTCTTCTCTGTATCTCGAAAGTATAAAAAGGCAATAATCTATTCCTACAGCCAACCCCATCATCGTCATAATATTAGGAACAAATTCGTTAAGGTCTACAAACTGACCCAGAATAGCTGCTAACCCAGTAGCAACAAATATAGCGACCACTGCTAAGATAACAGGTATAAATGCTGATGTGACTGTACCAAAGACCAACGCCAAAATTATTATCGCTACTGATATACCTATTGTTTCTCCGGTAACTAAATCCTTTTCCGCCAATTCCTGGAATGTATGCTCTATAGAAGCAGTTCCAATAAAGTAAAATTGAAAATCGTCATTAGAGTAATCCTCAGCAATATGCATTAAAGGAGAAACTAATTTACCTTCTACAAACGGGACAGATATCATAACCGTGGATAAATCTTCTGAAGGGTTTGGCTGATAGTCTGATACAGTACCTACCGACTGATCCAGATTAGCTTCGTCGATTGCAGATTGCAATTTCTCAAAGAACCCGTTTATTCCTAAGAGGTACGCTTCGGATGGAAAGCTATATTTAGAAGATGTCACAACAAGTAGATTGTCAGACGAAATTCCTTCGGACTCCTCATCTGAACTTTCCTCAGATTCTTCATCCAGTGCTGACAGTTTTTCATCTCTTAGATCCTGAGCTAATTTAAACTCAAGATCCTTTGTCGCACCCTGACCTCCCTGTAGTGCGTCATCCAAATAATTTCGTGATAAGAAGGCAGACAAAATCATCAGTAGAACCCATAGTCCAACTATTATGAAAGGTCTTTGAGCACAAAAGCCCGATAGCGATCTTAATGACATGTTTTTCTATCCTTTAAATGAAATCCTGTAAGAATCAGTTACATTCCACCAACTATATTTGAACCCTCAAACCAAGCTGATTTGGAAACGGGTTCAGATATACTTGATCTTTAATCCAATTTGCAACAGGATTACGATTAATATGATGTTTCATTAGAGTTATCGGAACTACAATAGGTAATTTACCCATCCTATATTCGTCTATCAACTCTAACAATTCTTGCTTGTCGTTCGAATCCAAATATGTTTTTAGAAATCCCATTAAATGATGAAGAACATTAGCATGCCTCTTGTTCGTGGGAATTACATTTAACGTGACCATCAAAAGATTTTCGTACCGATCTATCACTTCATTGATCGGGAATCTATCAACATTAGCTACTATCCTACCCAATTCTTTCTGATTGTTTTGGTGGTGAGACATTAAAATAGATTTATGGATAGCGTGAAACAAGATCAAATTTCTCTGATCTGGAATACTTTTAACCATTTGTTTCCATCTGTGGTAAACAAATATCTTCTCCACGAAGTTTTCTCTCAACCTGGAATCATGCAAACGCCCTTCTTCCTCGGTAGGCAGTAATGGGAATGCATCCGTAAACTTACGGGCAAACAAACCTCTGCCCTTACGGGTCGCAACGGAACTATTTTCATACACTCTAACCCTATATAAGCCACAACTTGGGGAATCACTTTTGAATACATAACCGTCCAAATTCATTGATTTGATGGATTTAATGTAACTCTCGGACCACTTATTCATACTCTCTGTATAATCAGTTTTACTCTTAGGGGCAATTAGTGTGGGATTGGCAATGTCTCCGATCAATCTTATATTTTCTCTTGGCACGCCCATGCCAATTTCCACCTCTGGGCATATTGGTATCCATTCCACGTATTGTCCTAACGGACCAGTGAGAAATGTGTCTCTGGTGTGGCCCCCATTAAATCTTACCTCCTCCCCTAACAAACACGAACTTATACCAAGCCTCAGTCTAGAAGTTAATCCGTCATTCATTTTTGCATCCTTTGTATCAGTTGTTAGCATTAATGAATTCCAGTTCCGATTTGTTACGAATCTTCTTTATTAACCCACCAAAAATCCAACCATGTACAGGATACAAAGCGTACCAATATAGCAAACCAAACAAACCTTTTGGAGCAAAAATAGCCGTTTGTTCCAGATGACTCTTATTACCATCAATATCTGTAACTTTGAACTGTAACCAAGCCCTGCCAGGTACTTTCATTTCTGCCCTTAGAAGTATCATGCGATTTTTATCAACATCCTCGACTCGCCAGAAATCCAGTGCATCTCCTATACGAATATCATCTGGATGTCTTCTGCCTCTCCTTAATCCAACACCTCCAATGAATCTATCTATCCATCCCCTAAGTCTCCATAACCAAGTCGCATGAAACCACCCTCTTTTTGCTCCTATACCTGAAAAACATTTATAAACAAAACTCTTAGGAGCAGAAACTTCCAATGCTCGTTGTTCGAAAATAAATCCTGTCATTGTGTCCATGCGAAATTTAATGATCTCATCTTTTCCTTTACCTACTGCGTCACTCCATGAGCTTTCAATACGACCAAATTCAAGATCTTCCAAGGTAATTCTGACCGCCTCTAAATACGATGCGGGGTTTATATTCGGAAACAATTCTTGAGAATCCGTGTTTCTTACTATAACTTCGTTCCTGAGACCTTCTATCAAAGGTCTTCCTATAGATGCGGGAATTGGAGTAACTAAGTGAACCCAATAAGAGGAAAGCCTCGGAGTTAAAATAGGTACCGGCAGTAACCATCTTTTCAAACCTCTAGCTTTGGCATAACCCAACATCATATTGCCGTATGTCACAACGTCTCGCCCGCCTATTTCAATTACCTTATTAGAACTCTCTGGAACAGTTATAGAAGAAACTAAATATTCCAACAAATCATTAATCCCTATAGGCTGTGTTTTTGTGTATACCCAACTAGGACATATCATAGCTGGAAGACGTTCCACTAGGTATCTTACAATCTCAAATGACACACTACCTGCACCCACAACAACGGCTGCCCTGAATTCAGTAACGGGTACCCCGCTTGCCCTAAGTTCTTCCCCTGTTTCATGCCTGCTAGTGAGATGTTTAGACAATTTGGCGTCCGACTCACCAAGACCACCAAGGTATATTATTCTATCCACACCTTGTTCCTTAGCTTGACTGCCAAAATTTCGAGCTCCGTCTATATCGCGCTTATGAAAATCCGGACCAGATCCCATACTATGTACCAAATAATAGGCAACTGATACGTCATCCATAACCATTTCGAGTGTTTCTTGGTCTAAAACGTTGCCGGTAACAATCTCAACTTTATCGGCCCATTCCCGATCTAAAATACGATCAGGATCGCGTACCAATACTTTTACAGGGTATCCGGCATCCAAAAGTTTAGGTACAAGCCTACCTCCAATATAACCCGTGGCACCAGTGACTAAAACTTTAGGATTCATATACTTAGATTCTCATTCATTGTACGAAAAAGAATAGTACCATAAACAACATGGATAAAGTTCCAAAATTGGCTTGAATTTTAGGTAATTTTTCATTGGAACATTTACTACTTAATCATAAGTAGTAAATCTATGTGATTCTGGCGGTTTTTCCCAAAACTTTTCGGCTCCATTCATAGCCAGAGCACGTTCCGGACTAGCTCTCCACTGTTCGTATATCTCTTCGTTATCCCATATTACCAACGAAGTTATCTGGGTGTTATCAGATGTTGAATACAAAGTTCTCCTATTAACAAAACCTGGAGCTCTGCTCTGAGCTTCACCGTTACCTTTAAGTAACTGGTCAGCTTCATAAAACAATTCAGGTTTTGCCCAATGGTGTGTTAAAACTCCTATCATTTTAACCTCCGGAATAGAATCTAGGATTCCAATCTATAATATACAAATACAAACATAATGGACATATTTGGGCAAACATACATACTGTTTCTGATGGAAAACTTTAAATGAATGTAATAAAATTCAACTGGAGTTTTCCAAAATGAGCATTAGAGACAAACTTAGGGCACAAGAATCTATAATGTCGGATCACGATCCATTTTACGCAACGTCCGAGAGAATAGTATATTACAAAAATCTCGACGGGCATGAAGAGTTTTCATACATTGATTACTCCAGACTAGAATCTGTTGAAATAATAAAGGAACCCAACCACAAAGTTCTCATTGCAGGAACCCTTCTAATCGTTGGCGGGGCTATTATGGCAGCAACACTTCAATATCTAACATCTTGGCCGGCAATAATATTTGGAATAGGAGCCATGATTTACGGCAGCATAGGCAGGGAATCACATTACCAGATACATGCCAATAACATGACTAATGAAGAATTAAGTATATGGCGTCTACCTTATTGGGGTAGCGGCAGTTTTATTAGAACCATCAAAACTGTAGTCGGCTTAGACCAAGAATTCATCTGACGTGTTGTGTGGTAAAAACCCACGTGGTATATTCAGCTTAGTGTAAGGTTTTCCATTAAATGGTATTTACTGCTTATAATTGTTAATGATGAATAGAATAAAAAACAGCTTTAATACCCTTAAAGAAAAAGGCGAAATGGGGGTCATCCCATACCTTACTGTTGGTTTCCCCTCCATTGCAGATACCATGAATATGGTACCTGCATTGGCAGAAGGCGGTGCAGATATAATTGAACTTGGTGTTCCATATAGCGACCCACTTGCCGACGGAACAACAATTCAAAGATCAAGTTTCCAGGCTTTATTAAATGGGGTAAACCTAAAAAAATGTCTGGATGTTTGCAAGGATCTGAGGCTCAATGGATTGACCACACCCCTTGTTCTTATGGGGTACTATAACCCAATACTAAGATTCGGATTGAAGGAATTTTCTCTCTCCTGCAAAGAAAATGGAGTTGATGGAATCATAGTGCCAGATCTTCCTTTTGAAGAGTCATGGCCTCTAAAAAAAGAGTGTCAAGAAAACGAAATTAGCTTTATCCCTCTGCTTGCTCCAACCAGTACTGATATAAGAATCGAGAAAACTTGTCAAAATGCAGATGGATTTATATATTGTGTGAGCTTGACAGGTGTGACCGGTGCCAGACAAGAGATGGGGTCATCTGTACCTGAATTCATAAATCGAGTAAAAAAGTATGCAAAAGTACCAATAGCGATTGGTTTTGGCATTAGCCAAAGACAACATGTAGAATCGCTAAGTACAATAGCCAACGCAGCGGTTGTTGGAAGTGCGCTAATAGACACCATAGAGAAAACACCAACTCCTGATAGAAGAGAAGTAGTCAAAAGTTTTATATCTGATCTCAAAGGCAGATCTTAAACCGGAGGAATAAAGTTATGGCTCTAATATGCAGAGGACTCAGAGGAGCTACTACCGTAAAGGAAAATACAAGAGACGCTATTCTGGATGCTACTCACGAGCTCCTCAATCATCTGCTGGACTCAAATGACCTAAATAAGAATGATATAGCTGCCACGTTTTTCACCACCACTAGTGACGTTAATGCCGAATTCCCAGCCGTAGCAGCTCGAGAGATGGGATGGACACATGTCCCATTACTAAATAGTCACGAAATGAATGTTCCAGGAATGCTTCCTATGTGTATAAGAGTATTAGTACTAGTGAATACTGAAAAACAACCAGAAGAAATGAATCACTCCTACTTAAGAGATGCATCACATCTGCGACCAGATATCACTGGCTAGTAACACTACTTGTATCGCGACTAGACACACCAAGCGTTCGATGCTATAGTCACCACCATCGATTAAATAGAATCGTAAACAACAATATTGGTAGAGACATAAATATGACACAACTACATGATTTGAATATAGAAAGCATCCAACAATTAGCAGCCCCGAGTGAGTTTTTGAGAGAATTCCCTACAACTCCAGAGATAGCTGCCCAAGTAACCGACGGTAGAGATCAAGTTGCCCGTATCCTTAAGGGTGAAGACGACCGAATGTTAATGATAGTTGGACCGTGCTCTTTGCATGATATAGAGGCCGGATATGAATATGCCGAAAAACTGAAATCGCTAGCGGACGAGATGAAGAATGAAATGCTAGTAGTAATGCGAGTTTATTTCGAGAAACCCAGGACTACAGTAGGATGGAAAGGGCTAATCTACGACCCACATCTTAATGGAAGTTTCGATATCAATACCGGATTACGTATGGCAAGAGAATTCCTTTTAAAAGTAAGTGAGTTAGGACTACTGACTGCAATTGAATTTGTAGATCCTATCACCCCTCAGTATATTGCAGATCTTTATTCCTGGGCTGCAATTGGGGCACGTACAGCAGAAAGTCAGACCCATAGACAAGTCAGTAGTGGGCTCAGTATGCCAGTTGGCTTCAAAAATGGAACAGGTGGAAGTATACAACTAGCGGTCGATGGAGTAACAGCTTCTAAGGCAGCACAGGCTTTCTTGGGAGTGGACTCTGAAGGAAAAGCCTCAGTAGTTGTTACTAAAGGGAATCAACACACTCACATAGTCTTAAGAGGCGGTAGTCAGGGTCCAAACTTTGATGCCGAATCTATAGCTGATGCCGTACAACGATTGGAAAAAGCCAACCTCAGAACTCAATTAGTTATAGACTGTTCACACGCAAATTGTGGTAAAGATCATAAAAAACAGCGTATAGCATTCCAAGATTTAATGAAACAAAGGTCTGAAGGAAATACAAATATTGTCGGGGTTATGTTAGAAAGCCATATTTTCGAAGGCAATCAGCCTCTTGACGAAAGCAATCCTGACAACCTGAAATATGGAGTTTCGATAACAGATCCGTGTGTTGATTGGGAAGAAACGGTTGAACTTTTAAGATATGCCCAGCAGATCCTGAAAAAGTCTTAACTGTAACAAGCTAGATTTCAACACATAAATACCTACCAAGTTATTCTCGGAGTTTCCCATGAAAGCCGATCAAGAATTAATTCCCTTCCCAGCTAAAGAAACCCTAGTCGCAGTTGGGGTTTTCGATGGAGTACACTTGGGTCATTCAGGTCTGATTAAACATCTAACCACTCTCGCTCATAGCAACGATATGCTGAGTTGTATAGTAACTTTCTCGAATCATCCCAGGACAGTAGTAACTCCGGGATTTGAGGTTAAATATATAACCGATCCTAAACATAGGGTGGATCTTCTTAAGGATGCCGGTGCCGATTTGGTAATGCCCATAACATTTGACCATGATCTATCTCTACTTAGTGCTGATCAATTCGTGGATCTACTACAAGATAGGTTGAGAATGAAAGGCATGGTCATGGGCCAAGATTTTGCCATGGGACACAACCGAGAAGGAGATGCAGAAACACTAAAAACAATGGGCCTAGCAAAAGGCTTTTCAGTTAATGTAATCGATGCCGCTTGCCACAACGGGGAAAATATCAGCAGCACACTGATACGGAAATTAATAGCAGATGGAATGTTAACTAAGGCCAGAGACCTGCTGGGAAGACCATTTTCAATAGGAGGACGTGTAGTATCTGGAGATTCGCAAGGAAAAACCTTGGGTTTCCCAACAGCAAATCTGGATGTAGACACACATCTATTAATACCACCAGACGGTATATATGCCACACTAGTAAGAGCCGGCAATAAGCAATATTACGCAGCTTCTTACATAGGAACAAAACCTACATTCAATGGTTCTAAACATGTTATAGAGACATTCCTGATAGATTTCAACGAAGACATATATGGATCATTCATAACTATAGATTTCATAGAGAGAATAAGGGAAGACCAATCCTTTTATTCATCTACTGAACTTATAGAACAGATGAAAATAGATGTTGAATATACTTTGGATATTCTAAAGTTGTATACTCAGAAGAATTAAGTTTGATTTGAACAGATGATGCCTTCAATAAATCCCATACAACTTGAAAATATACTCCATCGAGGAGTTACGGATATAATCGTGGAAAGCGAATTCGTCCGTCTTCTTGAAGAAGGTAAACCGCTGCGCCTGAAAATGGGGTTTGACCCCAGCAGACCCGATATACACCTAGGCCACGCTGTGGGACTTAGAAAATTGAGAGAGCTTCAAGACATAGGCCATCAGGTGGTGTTAATAGTGGGTGACTGGACTGCCCAAATAGGAGACCCTAGCGGACAGTCTGCTACAAGACAAATGCTTTCTGCCGAAGAAGTCAGGGAAAACGCCCAAACCTACCTGACGCAATTCTTTAAAGTAGTAGATAAAAGCAAAACTGAAACTGTATGGCAAAGTGAGTGGTTCGGCAAATTCACCCTTGATAATGTTTTTGATTTAACCAGAAGATTTACCGTGGCACAGTTTCTAGCCAGAGATGATTTCGCTAACAGATATAACTCTCAACAACCTATAGCAATAACCGAATTACTTTATCCCCTATTACAAGCCTATGATTCAGTGGCTATCAACTCCGATGTAGAGTTTGGGGGATCCGATCAGAGATTTAACCTGTTAGTAGGTAGGGATCTACAAGGCATGCTCGGACAACGACAACAGCAATGCTTCATAATGCCTCTATTGGTTGGAACAGACGGTGTGCAGAAAATGAGTAAAAGCCTCAACAATTATATAGGAGTTGATGAACCACCAAGTGATATGTACGGTAAAATTATGTCTATACCCGATCACCTAATAATGAGCTACCTCGAATTAACTACAAGCACCAGTAAGCAGGACTTAAACCAAATAAACAAGGAAATGCAAGCAGAATCTGTGAATCCCATGGATATTAAAAAGATGCTGGCGAGAGACATAGTTTCTCAATTCCATGATGAATCTTCTGCAAGAGAATCAGAATTAACGTTTGTTCGAACAGTCCAACAAGGAAGTGAACCTGAAGACATAAAGACACTATTTATGCCATTCGCAACCAATGCTGAAAACCCAAACAAGTCGTTAACAATAAACTTTGTTGATCTAATAACCGCAGAAAAATTAGTGAATAGTAAATCTGAGGCCAAACGACTAATATCCCAAAACGCTGTATCTATCAACGGAGTAGTGAGTAATTCCGAGACAAATGTGATTCAGCCAAACGATATAATCCGCGTTGGAAGACGCCGTTTTCTTAAAATAGTTGAGGGTTAATAAAAGGTATAGACTCTACAAGCAATATATTTAACCAAAATTTAACCTATAAACCCATTGTACATTCAAAATAAGGTGCTAAACTTCACAATGTTTTCACATTTTATAAGTTATATTTCATGCCGGCGGGAGGATTGAAATGAGTTTCAAAATACCAAAGAATTTAAGAATACCTGGACCAACACCTTGTCCTGATTATGTCCTGGAAGCTATGGGGCAAGGTATGATAAACCATAGAGGTCCAGAATTTCAGGACATGATACATCGAACAACTGAAGGCCTGAAAAGTATTTTTCAAACATCGAATGACGTGTTCATACTGACAGCATCTGGCACTGGAGCTATGGAAGCAGCAGTTGTGAACACCTTATCCCCAGGAGATACAGTTCTTTCAGTATCTATAGGGGTATTTGGGGACCGCCTTGGCCAAATAGCAGAAACCTATGGGGCAAATGTAATAAAATTTACTACAACATGGGGTACTGCGGCCGACCCAAATGACGTAAAAAAGGTTTTGGATGACAACCCAAATATAAAAGCCGTAATTGTGACTCATAATGAAACATCAACCGGTGTCACCAACGATATGGCGGCGATAAGCAAAGTGGTTAAAGACGCTGATAAACTCTTATTGGTTGACGCCATAAGCAGCCTGTCTTCTCTACCGTTTTACACTGACGAATGGGGCTGCGACGTTGTCATGAGCGGATCTCAAAAGGGGTATATGGTACCACCGGGGTTGGCATTTATAAGTGTCAGCGAAAGAGCCTGGGAAGCTTCCAAAGAAGCCACAATGCCTCGTTTTTACTGGGATTTTGGAAGGGCTAAAAGTTACCTGGAAAGAGGCCAAACTCCTTGGACTCCTGCAGTGTCAATTTTTTACGCCTTAGACGTAGCACTGCAAGGAATGTTTAAAGAAGGAATGGAAAACGTCTTTCAAAGACACATTGATTTAGCCAATAAGACAAGAGCAGGTGTCAAAAGTCTGGGGTTGAAACTTTTTGCAGATGAGACACACGCATCAAATACCGTTACCGCCATTGATGTTCCAGAAGGTGTGAACGGTGGGGATTTGGCAAAACGAATGCAAAGTGATCACGATGTCGTATTAGGTGGAGGGCAAGGTAGTCTAACAGGGAAAATATTCAGGATAGGTCATTTGGGATATGTATATGAAGAGGATATATCCCTTGTTTTATCTGCCCTTGAAGACGTGTTGCCAAAGATTGGATTTAATGGTTAAACAAAAATTAGCACGGAGAAACGATGGCTAAGATACTCGTATCAGACAAACTAGGAGAAGAGGGAGTTAGCCTTCTACGCAATCATGGAGAAGTAGATGTCAAAACTGGACTTTCTCCAGAAGAACTCTTATCTATTATCGGAGATTACGACGCTTTAGTAGTAAGGAGTGAAACAAGAGTTTCCTCAGATGTAATAGAAGCCGGTATTAAACTTCAGGTCATTGGAAGAGCTGGTGTTGGAGTCGACAACATAGACTTACAAGCAGCAACCCACAAGGGCATTGCAGTTGTAAACGCCCCTACTGGTAATACAATAGCTGCTGCCGAACACACCGTCGCAATGATGATGGCTTTGGCAAGAAACATACCCCAAGCAAACGAATCTCTACATAAAGGTGAATGGACCAGAAGTGCTTTCACTGGTATTGAGTTAAGAAACCGGGTCCTAGGTGTGATAGGACTAGGAAAAGTAGGAATTGAAGTAGCAAGAAGAGCCATTGGTCTTGACATGCAAGTAACTGGATACGACCCTTTCGTACCAGAAGAATACGCATCCTCAATTGGTATACAGCTAAAGTCACTGGATGATATTTATAAAGACTCAGATTTCATATGTCTTCATACACCACTCACCGAATCAACTCGTGGTCTAATAGGTGAAAAACAAATTGCTATGATGAAACCAACGGTTCGAATCTTGAACGTAGCTAGAGGTGAACTCATTGATGAACAAGCCCTTGCTGAAGCAGTAGACAAAGGTCAAGTCGCGGGAGCTGCCCTAGATGTGTTCACAAAAGAACCCCCCGTAGATAGTCCATTGCTGAACAATCCGAAAATTATAACTACCCCTCACCTTGGTGCCTCAACTGAAGAAGCACAAGCACAGGTAGCTATAGAAGTAGCAGAACAAGTCATCACTGTCCTGAGCGGAAAATCCGCAAGATATACTCTGAATGCCCCTCTGGTATTACCAGAAGGACAAGCAACCTTGAGTCCATACATCTCACCTGCAATATACGCAGGTAAAATCGCCACACAGTTGACCAAAGGTCAACTCAAGAAAGTAAACATTAGATACGAAGGAGAAATCGCGAATCACGATACTAATATACTCAAAGCAGCGTGCCTCGTAGGATTTTTGGACCAAATAAGCCAAGAAAGAGTAAATCTGGTAAATGCTAACCTGTTAGCGTCGCAAAGAGGTCTTAATATAACAGAACAGAAAGCAACATACTTAGAACAATACAGTAGCCTGATAACCGTAGAAGTGGATTCATCCGAAGGAAAAACAATAGTTTCAACTTCCCATATACGAGACGAAACCCATATAGTTCGGGTTAATGATTACTGGATAGATCTAGTAGCGACTAGTGGGTATATGCTCTTCACAGACCATCATGACCGACCGGGAATGATAGGAGCTCTCGGAACCATAACTGGCAAACACGACATAAATATAGCATTTATGGAAGTGGGTAGACTCGAACCAAGAGGACGAGCAACCATGATTGTTGGGCTAGATGATGCTATGCCTCAAGAAGCCCTTACGGAAATAAACGATCTTCCAGACGTGATCAGCACATCTGTGGTTCAAATATAGCTAGATTAAATTCGCCAAATCTATTATCTTTGCTTCCCGTTTTCCCGCAGATATCTCGAGCGTTACTACCGTACCTATCTTCCTAAGTTGATCACGTAAAGTAGGACTGCCCGGATTAATGAGCAAAGTGTCTCCATATTCCTCTACTAAGACAGTACACGTATGGCCAAAAACGATTACATCTACTTTCCTGCCAAACATTTCATCAGGTACTAAAGGTCCTCTATTTTCATGGTTATATAAATTAGAAAGAGAACCAGGATAAATCCAGCCTCCAAATCCAGGTACCATTAAATCATGAATCACACCTATAACACTGCCTTCTACTTCGACGACTTGCTTTTCTTCAACTCTAGGATCTCCATGACACATCTTATCTCTATCTAAGGCACCTGCAACTTTTACAGGAGCAATCGATTCAAGCCAATCTAAAACAGAAAGGGTATAAACATTTCCTGCATGAAGTATTAAATCAACGTCATGAAATACATCTTTAACAATCTCTGGTACTTCTGTAGCTCCTCCTGGGATATGGGTGTCGGATATTAGACCAATCTTCATATATATGTACCTCTATCTTATGACAATAACGTGACCATGTCGGATTAACGCTGCCCGACCTGGATTCGAACCAGGGACTTCAGCTCCAAAGGCTGACGTGCTACCGCTACACTATCGGGCATCTTCATAGTCTTTACGCAATTACATTGTAATGCCCAGAGCCACACTGGTCAAAGAGAAAATTTGTATTGAACTTTAAATTGACACCTTAACCAAATAAGAACTATAATCCTAGCTGGAATAATATTTATCATGTCTAAAAGAACTTATCAACCTAAAGTAAGAAGAAGGAAAAGGGTTCACGGGTTTTTCTCGAGAATGATGACCCGTGGTGGCCGCAGAGTACTAAGAAGTAGGCGATTTAAAGGTAGGGAGAAACTAACGGTTTAGTAGGGTTAATGCCCAAACTTCTCCGAGATTCTTTGGTTATGGCTCAATGAAAAAAGAGCTGCGTATCAGAAAACCCCTAGAGTTCTCTAATGTTTACACTAACGGTCGGTCTTGGGTAAACAGTCTACTGGTGCTGAAAGCTATGCACGTGGATAACAGTCACGAAAGCAGGTTCGGTTTCACTGTGGCCAAACGTACCGGCAACGCAGTTGCCAGAAATACTGTTAAGAGACGACTTAGAGAATCAGTCAGACACACTTTAGTTAAGGACGGATGGGATATGATCTTCGTGGCCCGCCAAAAAGCATCTGTAGTAAGTTATCAAGAACTCCACGATGCAGTACAATCTATTCTAAGTAAAGCAAACCTACTGACCAAGGCTCGTCAGGAGAAAACATAGTATCTTGAAAAAAATATCTCTGACCTTAATCAAACTGTATAAAAAATCTATTTCCCCATTCCTACCTACTTCATGCAGATACTACCCAACATGTGCTGACTATTCCTATGAAGCAATACAAAAGCATGGTGCCATTAAGGGTTTGTCTTTGACATTAAACAGATTGATCAGATGTAACCCCATAGGTAAAAACGGATATGACCCAGTTCCCTAAGTAACATATATATTAGACATACATACAAAGTAATTTATACAAAATTGAATACACTAAAATTAAACAACCTAATCAGATTCCTTCTTCTACTAACAATATTGATTGTTATGCTCTCTGGGTGCGAAGCTAACAACTTCTCAGCGAAATCCGGGTGGTCTGGAGCAGTCACCGTAGACGATACAGTATATATAGGTACCCAAGAAGCAAGGCTTGCTGCATTTGACAAGAATACTGGTGATATTCTATGGCAATACCCTAATACGGAAGAAGAGGATTTCAAAGGTCTATATGGATCCCCAGTTGTTAAAGATAATTTAATTTATATTGGAAGCTATGGCGAAAGTTCTGGAAGTCTATACTCTATAAATATAGAAACCAGACAAAAAATTTGGAGTTTCGAATCAGACGGACACATAGTGGGATCTCCTGTATTAACTGATAAAAGTGTGATATTTGGCACATCAAACGGAACATTATATTCCTTGGCTATTGAAGACGGTGTGCAAGAATGGAACTTTCAAACAGGGAATAAGATTTGGTCCACACCTGTCATTGAACAAGACATAATCTATCTTTCATCTTTGGATAGAAACCTGTATGCGTTAACTTTGGAGGGCAAGGAACTCTGGAAATTCACCACTAAAGGTGCCATAGCGGCAACTCCTCTAGTGGCAGATGGAACGGTATATATAGGATCATTCGACAAACATTTCTATGCTATAGATGCAACTAAAGGGACTGAACAATGGTCTTCACCATTTAGAGGCGATAACTGGTTCTGGGCTAAAGCAACGTCAGATGAGTCAAATATTTATGCTGCTTCCCTCGATGGAAACATATATGCTATCAACAAATACAATGGGTCATCCAGTTGGAACACGCCCTTTGACACGAAAGCTCCAATAGTTTCCGATCCAGTGTTAATTCCCTCTGGCCTCGTTGTAGCGAACCACAACGGCGACGTATTCTTGCTAGATAAAGATACAGGCAGTGAACTCCGATCATTCTCAATAAAAGAGCCCGTGAGAGCACCAATTAAATCTTCAGGCACTGATTCAGTAATCTACATTAGTGCCATGAATCATACTGTTAGAGCTGTGAATTTAGAGGACACTCTCTGGAGGGACCTTTGGTGCTACGACTCCAAGGAAGACAGGACTTGCCAAAGTGGTTAATAACATCGACATGATTTTGGAGTATAATGCTTGATTTTCTAGGTTTAATGTGGGAACAGCTTATACAGGGACCTATGGTCAACAGTCTAGTATTTCTTTACGCTATTCTCTTTGACAATTTCGGTCTGAGCATCCTCCTCTTTACAGTTATCATCAGAGTAATTACATTACCTCTTACTCTCAAACAAATAAGACTTACCAGAAATATGTCCGTTCTACAGCCTAAAGTTAAGGCTCTACAAGAGAAATACAAGAATGACCGGTCTAAACTATCTCAAGAAACCATGAAGCTTTACAGAGAACATGGGATGAATCCCTTCGGATGTTTAGGCCCAATGTTGGTTCAGATGCCTATATGGATAGGTCTATATCAAGCTATTATTCAAACTTTACCTAGCCAACCAGAGAGACTAATAGGACTTTCAGAAAAACTCTATTCGTGGCTACCGCTTGTCAACGAAGCAGTGCCTCTAAATAGTGGGTTTCTTTGGTTAAACCTAGCCCAAGGACCTGCCGAGCAAAAAGATTTTCTACTACCTGCATTAGTAGGTCTATCTATGTGGTCGGTTCAGAAAATGTCGATGGTTCCTTCGGCAGATCCAAGGCAAGCGCAAACCAACACTATGATGTTGTGGATGATGCCTCTGATGCTAACTTTCTTCTCATTCCAGTTGCCAAGTGGATTAGCGCTTTACTGGGTGGCATCCAACTTCATACAAATGGGTATACAATATTTTATAACCGGTTGGGGGAATCTATTACCTGCACCAAAACAAGGGCCCGTAGTACAGGAAGAATCATCCGAACAATCGGTTGAAGAAATGGAGCAAAATGGAAACGATGGAAGTGACAGGGAAGTCAGTAGACGAGGCGATAGAGAACGCCCTAGAGCAACTCGGCGCAAACCGAGATCAGGTAGAAATAGACGTAATAAGTGAAGGCAAAGGTGGTATTTTAGGATTCGGGGCCGAACCTGCTCGAATTAGAGTCCTTATGCTAGATATGCCTACGGAACTATTACCTGTATCTAAACTAGTCTTGGACAATGTTATGAGGAACATGAATGTCAGTGCTTCATCTGCTGTTTCTAAGAATAATGATCCTCAGTCCGATACTATCGAATTCGACATAGAGGGTGAAGACTCTGGTTTGTTGATTGGGAGACGAGGAGAAAGCCTAAAAGCTTTACAATTTATAGTAAATCTGATCGTAAACAGGAAGACTGAAGGAAGAGTAATATTGGATGTGGAAGGGTATAAAGAACGGCGATATTCCTCGCTGAGAACCCTGGCTAACAGAGTAGCAGAAAGGGTTGTGGATGTTGGACAATCTATCACATTGGAACCCATGACTCCCAACGAGCGCCGCGTCATCCACATGGAACTATCCGAAAACAACAAAGTTGCAACCGAAAGCACCGGCATGGGAGACCAAAGGAAAATAACCATTTATCCAGCATCGGATAAACCCAACTGACACCATCACGAGGTTGACACAGGCACTATATATCACTAGGATAATCAAGACGCCATTACACCGGTTTTGGCCTTATACAAGGAATCTCGGATTCAGATCACAAACACTGAAAGGGGGACTCTATGACTAGTCAGGGCTCTGAGCCACCAGTTGGACCACTAGACACTCATTCTGACGTAACCGCAGGACCTTTGGGAACTCACTCGGATGTATTGGGGGGTGCTGCTGCACCGTTAGTCCGTAGTTTAGATAACTTATCTCACGATACTATGGGCCCATATAATATCGTTCCCGTAGCATCACAATTAACCCAACCATATTGGGATGGAACAAAAGAGGGTAAATTGGTGTTGCAACGTTGTCAAGGATGCGGATACTACAATCATCCACCTAACTACATCTGTATAAATTGCAAGAACAGAGACCACGAATTGGCGTGGGAGGAAGTTAGTGGAAGAGCAACTCTTTATACACACTATATTTGCTATGACACATCTGTATCCGGCTTTGAGGAAAAAGTTCCTTATGCGGTGTGTATAGTAGAACTTGAAGAACAAACTGGGTTATTACTTATGTCTAACATCCTAAATTTCGAATACGGAGAACTTGGTGAAGGTCTTACCATGGGCCTTCCTCTTGAAGTCATATTTGAACAAATTAACGATGATGTTTGGATACCACAGTTTCAACCAAGAACTAGCTAACCAGTTTGAGGAATAAACCAATATAAATATAAACAGGAGGACGTTATGCCGATTGAATGGCCAAAAGGGAAACGCCCAGTATTCATAGGAGCAGGTAGTACCATGTGTAGGCGCTACTATGGTGGCAGTAAATCTGCGAGAGCAAACGAAGCAGCTCTTAATGCTATCGCGGATGCCGGATTGAAACCCTCTGACATTGACGGAGTAGCTTCATGGGCAGACCCCAACTGGGGACCAAGTGTTAAGGGAGATCCTGCGGTCTGGCTGGATGCCAATCATATAATGTCAGCTATACCTTTCGATAATGTCAAATGGTGGATACAAACCGATCTCCCGGCGGCCGGGTCAGTGAGTATGATACATATAGCGGCAGCGGCTTTAGCATCAGGAGTATGTAACTACGCAATTTGTATAAGAACCGGCCATCATCCTGCTGGTGTAAGATACAGACAAGTGAGCGGCAGAACAGCTGGAGGATCCTCAGCTTTTTCAACTGTATATGGCCATGGTGTTGGAGGATCTGGACAAGCTATTACTTACCAAAGATATTTGGAAAAATATGGAGCCAAACGGGAAGAGTTGGCTGCATATGTTATCAATGCCCATAAAAATGCCCAAATGAATGAATACGCCGTCTGGAAGGGTCGCCAAATAACGTATGATGACTATATCAACTCACGACTCATCGCGTATCCAATGTGCGTTTTCGACAATGACATGCCAGTAGATGGAATACAGGCGGTAATAATGACTACCGAAGATCGTGCCAAAGACACTCCTCATCCTGGAGGTTACATAGCTGGCATGGGAGCCAGCGTATGGAACAAAAAGAAAACTGGAGTTGTAGCATCTCTGGAGAACCAATACGAATGGGAAGGACAGCACGGTAAAAACTTGTTTGACAGTGCTGGAATGAAACCATCAGATGTTGACTTAATACACCTATATGATGGATTCAGCCCTATGACATGGATGTGGCTAGAAACAATGGGCATAGTACCTGAAGGCCAAGCTCATAGCTGGATGCAAAACGGAACTATAGATATAGATGGCCCTCATCCTATGAACACTGCTGGTGGTAACTTAGGTAATGGAAGAATCCATGGAATGACACACATATGGGAAACTGCTCAGCAGATGATGGGAACAGCAGGTGAAAGGCAGCTGCCGCGGCCAGGAGGACAAATGAAGAAGTTGGACGTGGCAATATGTGAAACTGGACCCCACGGTAATGGATCTAGCTTTTTATGCACTCGTGAATAAGAGTATCGGAAACTGGCTTTGTTGTTCTTTTGTTGTTGAGCAGCAAAGCCAGTTTTTTGGCAACAAAAATTACAACGGAGAAAATTCTTGAAGATAGGTATTGTATCAGATATACACTGCGATCTGCAGGCTTTCGAAACAGCTCTTTCCGAACTTAAAGGAGTGGACCAAGTAATATGTGCTGGAGATATGAACCTTCAGTATAGGTTCTCGAATGAAATATCTGAGATTATGCAGAAATATAGAATACCGGTCGTAAGAGGAAATCATGATACAGCAATACTAGCTCCTGCAGGAGCTGTATTGAGAAAATCTGGTAATATCAAGCCAGATAACTTGCAACATTTACAAAGAGTTCCATTGACACTTTCATGGAATATTGACGGCAAATTTGTGATGATGATGCATACTAGCCCATTGGATCCAACTGGGGGGACTGACGGAGGGAGAGCAGGATTGTTCCTACCGGGCGAAGGTGATAGATTGGCTCCGATTGAAGATGACCAAGGAGCTGTTTCCTCTGGTACGGACGACAATAGCTTCAGCGGTAAATTAGCTAAAATACCCAATCACCTGCTACCGGAGGCCAAAGCAGACGTATTAATTGTTGGACATACACATAGACCCCTAATAACTAATGTCGATAAACAGTTACTTATCAACCCCGGATCACTTGGCCAACCCAGAGATCCTGACAAACCAGCCTTTAGAACTTATGCAATATTGGATACATCTACGTGGGAAGCCAATATACATGGATTCGAACAGGCTCGTGATACTTGGGAATAAATAGCAAAACCGGTTGCAGATTGTATCTAATGTTCACAGGTTTTATAGTATTGAAATTACAACGGCGTCTATCATTACATAATATGATTATCAATCAGGTATAGATATGCTAAACCTGCTCAATGTTAAAATAACGCAGAAACAGATAGTAGGGTTAATATTCCTCACAATCTTACTAATCATATTTATCTCTTTCAGCAGATTCCCTAAGCTTGACGAAATCAACGAAGACTTAGAGGCCGTTACAAAGCCGGTGGTGGAATGCTTTCAAGGGTTTTGTGTTGAAACTGAGAAAAGTCTTTTCGATAGATGGAAGGATTTTTCAATCGCCTATTTCGAAATCATATCTGCAGGAATGATATTCGCATTTCTAGTGGCTGGCCTAACTGAAACTTTCATAATACCTAACAAGATAAACACTTACCGCGATAGAGGCGTTGTCGGTCAAACAATCATTGGACTAAGTATAGGACCTATATGGAATCTGTGCTCAGCGTGTGTAGTACCGATAGCTAATTCTTTCCATAAAAAAGGTTCAGGTAGCGCTTACGCTATAGCTATGATTCAAGGATCATCCACACTTAATCTACCTGCCATTATCATGAGTATGACTATCTTCACACCTCTTTTAGGGTTAAGCAGAGTAATAATGAGCGTGGTTGGGGCATTCATCATCAGCCCAATTGTAGCCTTGGCTGCTGGTGACAAAACATACGACACGATCCCGAACGACACTGATAACATACCAGTGTCTGAACCCACACAGGAATCATTCTATTCTATGATATACCTAGGTATTATTAGTTGGCTGAAATCCAGTATGAAATACCTGATTAGATTAGGCCCAATCATGATAGTAGCAGGGTTGGGAAGTGGACTAGTACTACAATGGATATCCTCAGAAACCGTATCCGGTTTCCTCGGAGACAATATAACAGGAATATTGATAGCAGCTACATTTGGATTGTTGATAAACGTACCATTATTGTTCGAAATCCCACTAGTAGCTCTGTTAGTAATAATGGGAATGGGCATTTCCCCGGCTGCCACTCTCCTGTATGTAGCCGCTGCAGGGGGGCCCATAACATTCTGGGGCTTGACTCAAGTCTTACCCAAGAGAGCTATTATAGTATTTGCCATTGCCACGTGGACCACTGGAGTGTTGGGTGGCATTGTGGTTTGGATAGTCAGTTCCAATTTGACAAATATCTCAATTCTTACGTGATATCAATACTGTCTCTGCTAGACAGATAATATAGAACTCTAACCTGTTATTTCTTTTATATTAAAAAAGAGGCCCGATAACCAGAAGGTCATCAGGCCTCTTATATCGGCAAATTAGTGAGTTGATTTAGCTCTTGTCTTTCTCCCAAAGAGCCTTCAACACATTACCGGGTTTCAGTGGTAATTCTCTTATTCTTACCCCTACTGCATCGTATACGGCATTAGCTATTGCAGCCAACGGCGGTACTAAGCAAACTTCTCCTACACCCCTTATACCAAATGGATGTCCAGGATTCGGGACTTCTACCAACACTGTCTCTATCATAGGCATGTCTAGAGAAGTAGGCATACGATAATCAAGCAGTGTGGCATTGGCCATTCTGCCATCATCTGTATAATAATATTCCTCATTTATTGCCCAGCCTGCTCCCTGTACTGCCGCTCCCTGGAGTTGGCCTTCAACATAATCCGGGTGAATTGCAGTACCGACGTCCTGAATTGTAGTGTATCGAGCTATATCAACTTTACCCGTTTCAGGATCTACGTCCACATCCACTATGTGAGTTGCGAACGCGTTCCCTACACCTCGAGGGGAAACTGAAGCGCTGCTAGATATTGGACCACCGGTTTCCATCTGGCGACCCGAAATCTGTTTGAAAGTTAGCTTCTGTTCTGGACTGCCTTGTCTTGAGAATGTTCCATCGTCAAATTCCACTTCTTCGGCTGAACATTCCCAAATCTTTGCAGCCCTTTCTTTCATCTGTTTGAGTATGTCATGAGCCGCATCATATGCAGCAAGACCAGTGGCAAATGCCGTTCTGCTTCCACCGGTAGTACCTGTGAATCCTACGGAGTTAGTGTCTCCTACTACAGGAAATACGTCTTCAGATTTTATTCCGAGAACCTCGGCTGCCTGCATAGATATAGCTGGCCTACTACCACCTATGTCTACAGATCCTTCTATAAGAGTTATCGTGCCATCTGGGTTAAGTGCTAAGTTACAACTCGAAGGGCCTCCTCCATTAAACCAGAATCCACTGGCTATGCCTCGTCCCCTAACTTTACCACCCTTCTCAGATTTGTAATGGTCACTGTTCTTTGCAGCTTCCAACGTCTCTATATTACCTACCTTTAAGAAAGTAACTCCACTTGCTTGTCTGTCACCTTCAGAAGATGCATTCTTAATTCTGAATTCCATTGGTTCCATGCCCAACATCTCGCATATCTCATCCACAACACATTCAGAAGCAAACGTCGCCTGAGGAGCTCCAGGAGCTCTGTAGGCGGCTACTTTTGGTTTATTTACAACAACGTCATGAGCATCTATCAAAAGATTCTCTGTCTTGTACATGCTGAACATACACATTGCACCGGCATTAACTGGAGATCCAGGAAAAGCACCTGCTTCCATAGCCAGTTTTGCCTGAACAGCAGTAATAGTCCCATCATTCTTTACTCCCATTTTTACCTTGGCATAAGAACCTGCACCAGGGCCGGTTGACTCTAGAACCTCTGCCCTATTCATAGTCATTTTAACTGGACGACCTGTCATCCTAGATATCGTAGCGGCTACTGGCTCAAAGTAGAAAGTAGTCTTGCCGCCAAATCCGCCTCCTATTTCCATCGGTATCACCTTGACCTGGGAAATTGGCACGTTCAATAGGGCAGCAATATTTGGCCTTATACCAAAATGTCCCTGAGTGGATGTCCAGATAGTTATCTCATCATCTCTACTCCACAAGGCGGTAACCGACTGTGGCTCAATATAACCCTGATGGACAGTTGGGGTGTTAAATTCTCTTTCTACAACTAGGTCGGCTTCCTTAAATCCAGCCTCAACGTCGCCAAGTACAAATTGGGTATGTGTAGCAACGTTACTGACCTTGCCAGTATCTTTACCAAGAGATACAGTAGTCATTTTTTCATGCAGTATAGGGGCTCCATCGGCCATTCCCTGTGGGGCTGACAGAACTGGCTGTAACACTTCATATTCTATATCTATAAGATCTAAAGCCTCATCAGCTGTATGAGCCGACTCCGCAGCTACAGCTACTATGGCATGACCTTTATACAGAGCTTTGTCCTGAGCGAGTATATTCATAGTCAGAAATTTCAAGTTGACCATAGGACCTTCACCCAAGGAAACCATCTCATCCGGAGCTTGAGGCAAGTCTTTAGCTGTTATTATTTTCACGACACCCTCAAGCTTTTCAGCTTTGCTGGTATCTATGGATTTTATACGCGCATGCGCATGAGGACTCCTGAGAATCCTGCCATGCAACATGTTAACCATATGCACGTCCGCGCCGTATTTAGCTCTGCCAGTTACCTTGTCAACACCATCGTGTCTTACTGGTCTGGTTCCAACGACTTTGTAGTTATTTGAGCTCTTAGAAGTAGTAGCCATATTATATGCACCTCGCTAATAAACATCTGTAGTAGATACAGTCGTATAAATCTTAACACACGAACCACGTTCTCTCAATAGAAATACATTAACATAATGGAATGTGCTCGTTATTTAACTGGAAGTTTTGCAACCCATATGACAGCGTCTAAAATCAGGCAGTGGAATATTATGTAAGACAGACCACATATACTGACACTTTTGTAAAATGATAACGGAGTATCCGAAGATATTACAACAAACAGCATAGATACAAGGGATAAAGCTGTTATCCATAATACCCCAACCACTATAACCCACCAGAAAATGAAGTCGGTTTTGAAATACATCACAAGTGCTGGCATCCATATTGATGATGCCGACAAAAATATTATGCACAAAATATTTATGTTATTGTGACTCAGCAAACCCCTATATTCAAAAATACCAGATTCTGGTTTAAAAACTGCACAATAGAAGAACAACAAATACCCTACAGCTGCTGGCAGCATAGAAAATACAAAGAATTTCCTGGCACTTCCCTGAATGCCACCCCAAAAAGATTCTCTGTATTCGGGGTATAAGTATATACAAACTACATAACTGCCTAAAACAAGTGTGCCGCCGATTATATTTATAAACGCAAACAGATGAGTATTTGCCATAAAATGCCTCTATATACTATGGTGTCACCGGCTATAGTATCATCTCGTAAAATGGAAATGAATAACTAATTGAATCTTCTTCGTTCCGATCTAACGTGATAAAATAATAGCGTAATTTCCTACTGACACAGTAAGTAATTTCTCAAGGAGTAACACCGATGTCGAATGATAAACTATCTCTAGGTGTAGTTGGCGCCAGTGCTACATATGGATGGAGCATGAGGGCTCATATGCCGGCATTCCTAGGTCTACCAGAATATGATCTTGTGGCAGTCTGCACAACGACCAAGCAAACTGCCCAGGAATCTGCTTCAACTTACGGTGCCCGCAAAAGCTACTGGAACTATAAAGATCTCGTATCCGACCCAGAAATAGATGTTGTAGACGTTTGCGTGAAAGCTCCCACCCACTACGAAGTCGTAATGGCTGCTTTACAGGCAGGAAAACACGTTTTCTGTGAATGGCCTCTCGGAGCTAATTCATCTCAATCCGAAGAAATGGCAAAACTCGCCAAAGAAAAGGGAGTTATGACCATGGTAGGCTTACAGTCTCGTTATGCTCCAAGTTTCCAATATCTGAAACAATTAGTATCACAAGGTTATCTTGGGCGTATGATTAGTGCAAATATGACAATGTTTCTGCCTGGAATAACCCGTGCAAGGACTGTTAAAGCCTCATGGAATGCTGAAAAAGAAGCAGGTGCCCATGCCTTAAATATTGCTACTGGCCATGCATTAGACGTATTTTTGTGGTCGCTTGGAGAACTCAAAGAGGTGCAATCTATCGTGGCCACACAAATATCAGAATGGGAAGTAACAGACATTTCAGCTATTACCCACACTGTGTCTGAAAAAAGGATACCCGTGACGTCTCCGGATAATGTCATGTTGATTGGAAAACTTGAGAATGATGCCGTAGTCTCGGTGCACATAGGCAGTATTCCTTGGCATGGCACAGCATTTAGACTAGAGGTCTATGGTACAGAGGGAACTCTAATTGTCACATCCGATCAAATGGTGGAAATGGTTGACCCAATAATAAGAGGCGCCAAAAAAGGAGAGGGAAGCCTCCAAATACTCACACCACCAGCAGAATTCCTTTGGACACCAAAAGAAGTACCGGCGGGAGTCGCCGTAAACATGGCGCAAATGTTCAGACAATTTGCAACAGATATTAAAACAGGAAGAAAATCTCATCCTGATTTCGAAGAAGCTGCCCGAAGACATAAGACTCTAGATGCTCTCGAACTAGCATCTAGCAAACAAGGCTCCGTAGTAATAACAAGTTAAAGCAACCTGACCAAAAATCACTAAAGGAGGGCATAATATGGCAACAAAAGCTAACATACCAGATGAATCCGAGATAGTGGAATACATGACATCCCTAAATAATTGGGGACGTTGGGGAGATGATGACGAATTTGGAACAATAAATTTTATTGGACCAGAAGAAAGAAAACACGCTGCTTCTCTAGTAAAAGAAGGCATATCTGTTTCATGCTCTAGGCCTATAACAAAAACAATCTATGCCGACACGGTTTCCCAAGTAGTACATTACATGACAGGGTCCGGAGAAGGATATTCTATTCAAGAGAACCCCCAACTACCAGAGAATCAACAAGGTAGCGGTGACTTCATAGGTATGGCTTATCACGGCTATAACATAACCCATATTGACTCCCTATCACATATCTTCTGGAATGGTCAGATGTACAACGGCAAACCTTCATCATTGGTCACTACCAGAGAAGGTGCAAAAAGAGAAGCAATTGAAGTACTACATGATGGAGTGATTAGCAGAGGAGTTTTGCTCGATGCTGCTAGGTTCAAAGGCGTAGACTGGATGGAACCTGGAGAATATGTCACACCAGACGAATTGGAGGAAATCTCTCGACAACAGGGAGTTACGGTTGGCAAGGGAGATATACTGCTCGTTAGAACAGGACATCATAAACGTCGTATGGAGGCAGGAACAAGGCCAGTATCAGACGGATGGCCTGGATTACATGCTTCTTGTCTACCGTGGATACATGAAAAGCAGGTTGCCGTTATAGGAGGAGACACTGTAAGCGATGTAGTACCTAGTGGATATCCAAATATAAAGCAACCCATACATCAGGTAGCTATTCCTCACATGGGACTATGGTTACTAGATAACTTAAACCTAGAAGAAATCGCAAATGCTTGCCTTGAACGTAAAAGATGGGAGTTTATGTTTACTGTAGCTCCACTCAGGGTTCAAGGTGGCACTGGATCACCAATAAACCCTATAGCTATGTTTTAGTATTTAGGAATATAATACAAACAACGATACGTTGAAGAGATATCAATTTAAATAATAACAAAAGGGAGGAAATATGAGAGGAGCTCAATTAGCGGGTTACAGAAAATTCGATATTATAGAAGCCGAAACACCTCAAACAAGAGACGGACAAGTACTTATCAAAACTGAGCGGGCATCCATATGCGGTTCCGATTTACGAACTTACGACCGAGCCCTTCCAGAAGAAAGCTATCCCATTAGACTTGGCGCTCCATGCCATGAGGTCTTGGGAGAGATAGTTGAGAGTCGCACTGATGAATTAAAGGTTGGTGACAGAGTGATCGTAATACCAACCAACTCTGGTGGACTGGTAGAATACATGGCCGAAGGTCCAGACCGTTGTATCAAACTACCAGGCGACGGAGATCTATCGGTTTGGATGATGGGACAGCCGGTTGGCACCGTTATGTACGCATTGCAGGAATCCGACAACGTGCTTGGTAAAACAGTGGTTATATTGAGCCAAGGAGCAATAGGATTAGGGTTCACCCAACTTATGGCCCTCCAAGGGGCAAAACACGTCATTGTTACGGATTTACTGGACTATAGATTAGATTTGGCCAAGCAGATAGGAGCAACCCACACACTAAATCCTACTAGAGACAACATAATCGAGGCTATCACAGAAATCACAGGAGGCCAAATGGCCGACGTTGCGGTAGAAGCCTGCGGTAGACCGGAAACATGTAATCAGGTCTTTCAGACACTTCGAAAACGAGGCCAAGCCATACTCTTCGGTATGACACATACAGAAGACTCATTCATGTTTGATTACCACGCAATGTACACAAAAATACCAAGAATAAATGTTACGAATTCAGCAGCCGCTGGAGAAAATATCAATTCGATACGGGAATGTGTTTCTTTGATGGAACAGGGACGATTAGACCTGTCTCACCTAGTAACTCACCGAATGGCATTTGATGACGTTCAAGCTGCCCATGATATGTACAGTGACAAAACCGATAACGTTATCAAGGTAGTAATGGAAGTTTCATAATTAATCTTAGATCTGGATTTAAAGAGCCTGGTAGGTAACTACCAGGCTCTTTTAGTTTTCACTCCAGTTACACATCATATTGACCATATTAATAGGCAGGGTTATACTTCGCTACGTTAAAGGTAATCGCTTTATGGAGGCAAAACCGTGCTAGCACCACAATCATTAGTTGCAAATAAGACTCTAATATCAGCCATAATACCAAGAAGAGGTCTCCTTGTAGACTCTCTGCTAATAGTAGGATTCGCACTCCTAACATCCTTGTTCGCCCAGATAGCTATACGGTTTCCCGGAACACCAGTGCCAATAACAGGACAAACATTTGCCGTATTGTGTACCGGAGCGGCGCTAGGAAGTAAAAGAGGTGCCTTAAGCATGCTGGTCTATATGTTGTTGGGAATGTTTCTACTACCAGTATTTGCTCCCGCATCCGGCTTTATGGATGAGAAAACTTTCCACTTCATATTACCGTGGTCAGGAACGGATGGCATGGTATGGAACCTCGCCAGTGGTGGCTATATAGTTGGTTTCATATTTGCGGCATATGTAGTAGGCAAACTAGCCGAACTAGGATGGGACCGCAAAACCAAAGTTTCCTTAGCGATGTTCCTAGGTAACGCTAGTATATACATCTTTGGGCTTGCCGGCCTCGCTTACTTCATTGCATTCAAGAGCATCAATGCTGACTTGACCTTTTACGACGCCATAGGAGGCTCGAACGTACTAGACAAGACACTGAGAGCAGGGTTATATCCTTTCATAGCAGGAGATGCGTTCAAGCTGTTACTGGCAGCCATGGTCCTACCTGGTGCCTGGGCTTTAGTGAAACAAGCTGAGGACAAATCAGAAGACGAATAAAACTTCCATTCACTCCACCCTTATACGAAGAGAAACGTGCCATAGATGCCTTATATCGATTTAAATGGTATAAACACCTATTATGAAATCCATGGCTCTGGCCCTCCAGTGGTATTCATTCACGGGGGCTACGGAGGAGCAAGTTCAACACTGGCACCTCCGTCTACCGAATGGGTGGATCATCTCTCCGACCGTTTCACCATCATTACTTATGATCGACGCTCGTGTGGAAGATCCACATATCCAGAGGCCAACTATACCTTCGACGATATAGTAACAGATCTCGCCGGGTTGATAACTAATCTCCATCTGGACAAACCATTTTTGATTGGCAGCTCGGCAGGCGGCCCTATTGCAATGTCATATGCGATAAGTAACCAGTCTGACATTTCAGGACTCATACTACCCAACACCTCAGCAAGGCTTTGGGAACACCCGGATCGCATTGGACCAAAAGAGATTATATTGGAACGACTAGAATATCTTTCCACATACGGGGAAGCCTTAACGTATGAGTTAATCCAGCGACAACAAGCAGGTCCTAATAAATTCACCCTCTCAAATACCGGGCCAGGCCCACAAACCAACTCAGCACGTGCTCACGCTCTTGCCAGAGCACGAGTCATTCAGGAAACACTCAATACAATTTCCTATCACGAACACAGATCTTATGTGCTAGGGGAACTGCGCAATCTAGGGGCGTATCTGCCTATAGACCTTCGAGGCACCCTGCACACATTAATCATTCCTACATTAATTGTACATGGAGATGCCGATAGCCAAGTTCCATACATGTTAGGAAAAGAACTATG